>CAZEBV010000120.1:0-7264 GCA_964510695.1 uncultured bacterium | reverse complement strand
CCCCGCCGGCCCACCAGGCGAACCCCCACCGAGGCTCCCAGCAGGACGAACAGAACCCCCCAGGTCAGCTCCCCCACCAGGCCAACCGGCTGCACCAGGATCGGGTCGGCGGCGAGGGCCGTGGCCGCCCGGCTCCAGGGGAAGGCGAGCGGACCGTGTCCGAGGAGGTACTGAAGCACCATCCAGGTCCCCGTGAAGATCCAGGGGTTCCCCCCGAAGAGGGTCGTGACGATCCCGTGCAGGGCGAACACGCCGCCGGCCACCAGCAGGACGAAGGGAAGCGCCAGCACGTGGAACCCCGTGAACCAGTAGACGTGAAGGGCGTAGAAAACGATCCCGAAGGCGAACCCGAGTCGCGCCCCCTCACGGGGAGAAGCCGGAACGTAGGCCATGGCCAGCGGGGCAAGGGCCGCGGGAAGAAGCCAGACGTACCCGTAGGGCGGGAAGGACGCCGCCAGGAGGGACGCCGCCAGGAGGGCCAGAAGCAGCCGCCCGAGGGGACGAGCGGCCGCACGGGCGGGTTCAAAAGCGGTGCTCACGGTTCCAAGGCCCTCCAGAGAGTACATGGCTCGGAATCCCCGTATAATACCAGCGGGCACCCGGCGGCACCGACCCACCCTCCGAGGGGAGACCGACCGTGGACGTTTTGCACGAGAACCTCTCGCTGGAATCCGTACAGGAACCCGATCCCGCCTGGCGGGAGGATTTACGCTCCCTCGTCTCCGGATACCCGTTCGAGCGGAGGCGGCGGGCGGACTGGCCCGATCCCTGGGAAAGCTTCCGGGGGCTCTGGGCCGGTGAGACCACGATCCCCGGATGGTCCCTGACCGCCCGCTACGGAACGAAAATCGTCGGCTGGCTGCACCTGCTGGACCTCTCGGAGGTGCTCGAGGAGAACCCCCTTCATCTGGGTCGGTGGGAGCTCGTCCAGCGCAACCGCGACGACCTCAGGGGGGCGATGCTGGACGCGGTGCGGACGAAGATCGGCGGGGCCACCCTGGTGCTCGAGCAGCCCACCCAGAACCGCACGGCCCGCCGTTTCCTCCGGCGGCGGGACCGCCTGGAAACCACGGGCCACCGGGCCGTCCTGGGAGGTTCGCCCGCCGGGGAGACGAAAGCCCCCTCCTCGGTCTCCACCCTCCCGGTGGAAGACCGCCCGGACGTCGAGGACCTCAGGAGCTGGCGGGAGTGGATCCATGGCCCCGTGCGCGCGGCTCTGCCCTCACGGGAACGCCGACACCTTCGGCGGTGGCGGCTCTCCGGGGAGGCGCCGGGTCCCCGGGCGGTGGGGCTCGTGCGGGGGAACACCGGATCCCCGGCCGGACTGGCCGTCGTCGCCCACGTGGGACCGGGTCGGGTGATCGCCCGTCGCATGGGTCGAGTAGAGCATTTGATGGTGTCCCCGGATGCTTCCGCGGGCGTGGTGTTGCCCGCCCTGCTGAAATGGGCCGACACACGATTCGAAGCGTGGGGCGTGGACCACCGGGAAGCAAGCATCGACCCGGACGGGGGTCTCGGCGCCGATGGTTTCCTCGAGCGGCGGGGCTTTGACCTGCTCACCCGCCGCGAGGGCTTCGCCGGACCGCTCGACGCCCCCTGACCCTGCCGCTGTCAACGCCCTCTCCATGACCTACAATGTCCTTCTGGCCGCACGGTCCGTCTCTTCCCGCCCGGCCGGGTCCAGTCGTTTCACGATCCCGTGAAAAAGGGGGCTTCCGGGATGTCCGTCACCCAGGAAACCACCGAGACCCTCCGTGAGGCGGTGGCGGAGGACCGCACCCGCCTGCTGTCCGACGTGGTCACGATCAGCCAGATCCCGGCCCCCACGTTCGACGAAGCCGAGCGGGCCGAGCACATGGAGAACCGCCTCCGTGAAACCGGTGCCGACACCGTCTACCAGGACCCCGAGGGCAACGTCGTGGCTCAGGTCAAACAGGACGACGTACCCGCCATCTGTGTGACGGCCCACCTCGATACCGTCTTCGACCGTTCCGTGGACCATACGGTCCGCCTGAACGATCGTACCATCACCGGGCCGGGCGTCGGTGACGACAGCCTGGGGCTGGCGTCGCTGCTGTCTTTGCTCAGGCTGCTCCCGGAGGAGTACCGCGATCACCTCATTCTCGTGGCCACCACCGGCACCGAAGGTGACGGGAACCTCCAGGGGAGCCGCTACTTCGTGGATAACTGTCGGACCGAACCCGGAGCCGCCCTCTGCCTGGAAGGCCATCGCCTCGGTCGGATCGACCACTGGTCCCTGGGCAACACCCGCCTTCGCATCCACGTGGAAAGTGAAGGAGGGCACGTCTGGCGCGACCGCCGGACCACCGGGCGCAATCCCATCGCCATCGTCGGCCAGCTCATCAACCGTCTCGAGGAGCTTCAGGCCAAATCCCGCCGGGACCACGAGGACACCATCCTCAACTACGGCATGATCCGGGGCGGCACCGCCTACAACACCGTGCCCTACGAATGTGACCTCAGCGTGGAGATCCGTTCGCGCGACTCGGCCGTGCTGGAAACCCTGTTCAATCGGGTTTTCTCCACGGTGGAGGAAATCAGCCAGGAATTCGGGGTCGATATGACCGTTCGGGAAGTGACCCGCCGCCCGGTCAGTGGAATCGAGGCGGATCACTGGCTCGTGGAAACCCTGGAATCCATCCATGAACGGCTCGAACTCTCCAGCAACCGGGGACCCGCCTCCTCGGACAGCTGCATTTTCCTCGACGCCGGGATCCCCACCCTCACGCTGGGCCTGGCCGACGGTGAAAACAAACACCGGGTCAACGAAACCCTCGCCCTCGAGAGCCTGGAGGCCGGTCAAATTCAACTTCTGATGGGCGTCATGGAAATTCGACAGCGACTCCGCGAGGAACGAGCGGCCGCCTGAGGTGGATCTTCCGCTCCGATCCGGTCCGACGTTCGTGGGCCGGATGGCTGCTTGCCTGGTTCTGATCGGACTGCTGGGAACCTCGATTCCTCTCCGGGCGCCGGCCTCGGACACCGCTGCCCGCTACGGGGAAGCCAGGGACGCCATTGCCAATCTCACCGGCCGCCCTTTCCGGGACACGGTGCCGGTGAAACCGCAGTCCCGTGAGAACTTCCGCCGGTACGTCGAGCGAAGCCTGAACCGGACGTACGGCGAGGGCGAACTGGACCACCTGAACACCCTGTATTATCTGCTCGGACTCTTCCCCCCCGACTACCCGCTTCGCCGGCGCCTCCTTAAGTTCTACGAGCAGCAGGCGGGCGCTTACTACGACCCGGGCACGAAATCCATCCGGACCCTGATGGAGGGCCTCCCGCCGGCCTCGCGGCACTTCATCTACCTGCACGAACTGGTCCACGCCCAGCAGGATCAGTACTTCGACCTGGGCTCACGGATGCGGCGAATCCGGGCGAACCGATCCATGGATCGCCGGCTGGCCTTCCAGTTCGTCATCGAGGGCCACGCCAACCTCGTGGCCACCGCCTCCCGGGCCGGGGCAAAATCCCTGTCGGCGTCCTTCTTCCAATCCGAGGAGTTCGGCCGGGTCATCACGATCATGGCCCGGTTGACCGGCATGGATCCCTCCCGGTTCAACCTCCTCGCCCGGTCGCTTCTGCCCGAGGAAAGCGGGATGCTCGCTCGGTCGCTCCGGGACCTCGAACAGGTTCCCTGGATCCTGGTTCAACAGCTCATGGACCCGTATTTCCTGGGCCAGAAACGATGGCTCGAGCGGGGGAGACGCCTCGGTTGGAAGAAGGCGGAAAGCTGGCTCGAGACCCCCCCCCGAAGCACCCGGGCGGTCCTGTACGAGAACCCGGACACGGGCATCGTTCCCCCGGATCCGAAGGATCCCCCGGGCAGGGTCCGCTACCGGAACCGGCCCGGACTGTACCTGTTTCTCCGGTGGCTGGATCGGCTCGCGGACAGGCCGGCGTGGGGCCGAGGGGTGGCCGCCGGACCCGCCCGGATCCTCGAGACCCCCGACGACCATCTCGTGGCCTGGAGCATGGGCACGAACGACACCGCCGGCCGGGAAATTCTCGCGACGCTCACCGCCGCCCTGACCCCGGGCGATACTCGCTCCCGGGAACCCGGACAGTTCGTGGGCCGGGAGGGACGGCGCTACCTGCGGGTGGAAGAGCGTCCGTCCGGGATCATCCTGTGGTTCGACGACGACCCGAACATGCCGCGGGGAACCCCGTGGGAACGGATCCAGCCGGACGAACCCGCACGGCCCGCGGTGGATCCTCGAGGCTGAAGGCCCTGTGCTTGCCCCCGGCCTTCGAGCAATCGGTTCGGAGGGCCCGATGACCCGGATGGCCGGGGCCATTTGACGCTCCTCAAGCGTTCGGGATAGACTTGGGCCCATCGTGAAGGGGCTGTAGCTCAGCGGGAGAGCGCTTCTCTGGCAGAGAAGAGGTCACGGGTTCGAATCCCGTCAGCTCCACCATTTTTCCTACCGGCCGGCGCGGCGAGGTGCGATCCTCCTCGCGGCTCCCGGCGTTCCACGTGCGTCCCTGACCCGATCAACGGGAGCCCCGTCCTTGACCCCTCGCCTCGTCCGACGCTGTTTTCTCTGCCTGTTTGCTCTGTCGGTACTGGTCGTCTGCGGCCGGGGCTCGCCCACGTTCGCCGAGGGGGCGGGCCACTTCACCGGCATCGAGCGCGTCGAGGTGCAGTCTCCCGGGAGCACCCGTCTGGACGTGGGACTGCAGGGGGAACCCGGCCGCCAGCTCTCCGCCAACGTGGAATACGACAACCTGCGGCTCCATCCCGTCGGCGTCCACTACGGCCTCACCGAACGGTTCGAGCTGGGAGCCTCCCTGGGGGCGTCCTTCAACAGCGGCGACGTCGAGGAGGACGACGTTGAGTTCGTGTCCCTCCTCGGGAAATACCGCTGGAACCGATTCCTCGCGATCTCCCTGGGCGCCACCCTGGGCGTCGGAGAACGGGTCTTCCCCTACGGCGGGGACGGACTCGGGATGGACCTGAACGTGCCGGTGGAGTATCCCTTCGGCCCCGGACGGCTCATCGCCCAGCTGGGGTATCGGGTGAACCGGGGGACGGTGACGCCCACGATCGCCTGGGACAACTACCTGCGATACGGGGTGGGCTACGCCTACGAGATGACGCGGCGGTTCGAGGTGGTCGTGGAGCTGGACGGTCACGGACCCACCGTGGACCTGCCCGGGACCGCCGAGAAAAAGGACCAGGACCTGAGCTTCCTGGCCCACTACAAACCCGACCGAACCTCCACCGTGACGCCCCGGATTCAGGTGGGGCTTCAGGACGGCAGTCCGGACGCGGCCCTCGGACTGGGCTACCGTCTGGAGTTCGGCGTGCCCGAGCCGGCCCGGGTCCCCTACCGCGACACGGCCCCCGTGGACATCACCCCCGACACGCGGTCCCGACAGCCGATCCTATCGCCGGAACGGTCCTCCGACCCCCGGGGTCGTCTGCTGGAACGGGCACGACGAGCCTACGAGCGGGGAGATCTCCAGGAGGCCATCACGCTGTACGAGAGGGTCCGACAGCGGGGAGCCGCCGGGGCGAACGTGCTGTCCAACCTGGGCAGCCTGTACTTTCGCCGTGGAAACTACGCTCGGGCCCGGGACCGCTACCGCGAGGCCCTCCAGGAGACCCCCGACAACTACCACAGTCACCTTTACCTGGGCATCACCTACGAACGGCTGGGCAACCGGGACCGGGCCCGCACCCACTACCGCCGAGCCCTCGACCTCCGCCCCGAGACGACGGAGGCCCGGAGGCGGCTGGAGAACCTTTCGGCCGGATCCGATACCGCTCCCCGTCCTTGATGATCGGACGGATCTATCGCAGGGTATCTTTCGAGGGGGTCATCTTCTTACCGATCCCGGTGGTTTGAAGTTCAATCCGGTACCCGTCGATCGGGCCCATAGCTCAGTCCGGTTAGAGCATCCGACTCATAATCGGCAGGTCCCAGGTTCAAATCCTGGTGGGCCCACCTCTCCTGCTCCCACCCGACCCCTGAAGGGAAAACTTTTCAGGAAACTTTACGACATGATTCGAACGGCTCCCATTAAATTTCCGCCCGTTCGTTCCAGAATCGCCGAATCTTCCCGAGCAGAAAGCGGCAGCTCTGCTCGGACGAGTCGTAGATCTTCGCCAGAAGGTCCGAAACCGGCTCGAACCAGGTCTCCCGGAACCCCCGTGACTTCCGTATGATCAGCCAGAACAACAGCAGGAGCACACTCATGACGGCCAGCGGCTCGGCCCAGTGGGTCTCCCGCCAGAGAACGAACCCGGTGAAAGCCGAAACAACCTGGAGGACGTAGAGACAGTACACGGCTCCAGGATAATGGTTGAACCACCTAAGAAGCACGTGATGAACGTGCTGGCGGTCCCGGTCGAAAAGCGGCTGCTGACGAAGCAACCGGCGAATCACCGCAATACCGGTGTCGAAGACGGGCACCCCCACCACCAGGATCAACACGAGAACCGCCCAGGGGGACGGATACCGGACGATGAGCTGAAGAGAACCGGAGCCGATCAAAAACCCCAGCAGCAGGCTCCCGCTGTCGCCGAGGAAAATCGACGCAGGATACGTGTTGTGCAGGAGAAAACCGACCGCACAGCCGGCGATTACCCAGAAGAAGAGCCCGAGTCCCAGCATCTGTTCTCCGAGCCCGAGAAAACCGAGGGACGCCGCCGTGATGACGCTCAGTCCTGCGCTCAGTCCGTCCAGCCCGTCGGTGAGATTGTAGGCGTTCGTGACCATGACCACCCAGAACATCAGACCGAAGGTGATCCCCCCGGGGAGGATCCAGGCGTAGATGGATCCCGGAGCCGCAACCTCACTCACGAAGGAAGGCGGGGAAGCAAAGACAACCAGCGCGGCGGCGCCGGTCTCCACGGCCAGCTTCGGCCAGGCCGTAAAGCCGAAGACGTCATCCAAAACGCCCAGCAGGAGCACCACGAAGGCACCGATTAAGACGTACCGAAGAGGATAGAGGGCCACGGAAGGAAGCAGCCAGAAGGTCAACGTCAACGTCGTTAAAATGGCCAGAGCCAGCGCCAGCCCACCCAGTGTGGGAACCGGCCGCTGGCGAGCCGAACTCGGAAGGGGATCGCTGACCACCGAAAACGCCCGTGAAACACGTTGAGCCAGAGGGGTGAAGAGCTGCACGGCAAAAAACGAGAAGGCCAGGATGACCGTAAGAGCAAAGTACGCTTGAATCACGGAACCACACCGACCTTCCAACGGTGGTCTACATTTTTACCATGCTAATATAGTTT
>CAZEBV010000119.1:0-7296 GCA_964510695.1 uncultured bacterium | reverse complement strand
CGTGTTCTGGGAACTGGTGGGGCTGAGCTCCTATTTCCTGATCGGTTTCTGGTACGAGAAACCCTCCGCCGCCAACGCCTCGAAGAAGGCCTTCCTGACGACCCGCGTCGGGGACATCGGGATGTTTCTGGGGATTCTGATCCTCGTCTGGCGCCTCGGCCCCCACGTGGAGGCTCCGCTGGCCTACTCCACGATCTTCGAAGCCGCCGAGGGAGGCCTCATGGACCCCGGCCTGCTCACGTTAACCGGCATTCTCCTCGTCGTCGGGGCCGTGGGAAAATCGGCCCAGCTTCCCCTCCACGTCTGGCTGCCCGACGCCATGGAGGGCCCGACCCCCGTCTCCGCCCTGATCCACGCGGCGACGATGGTGGCCGCCGGGGTCTACATGGTGGCCCGGCTGACGCCGTTCTTCTCCCCGGCGGCCCTGCTGTTCATCGGCTACGTCGGGGCCGCCACCGCGTTCGTCGCCGCCTCGGTGGCCCTCGTCAAAAACGACATCAAGAAGGTGCTGGCCTACTCCACCGTGTCCCAGCTCGGCTACATGTTCCTGGCCCTGGGGCTGGGTGGCTACGTGGCCGGGGTGCTTCACCTCACCACCCACGCCATCTTCAAGGCCCTTTTGTTCCTCGGATCGGGCAGCGTGATCCACGCCGTCCATACCCAGGACATGCGGGACATGGGGGGACTGTGGAAGAAGATGCCGGTCACGTTCATCACCTTCGTCACGGCCACCCTGGCCATTACCGGCGTGCCCTTCTTCTCCGGTTTTTACAGCAAGGAAAAAATCCTCACGGCGGGGCTTCTCTTCGGCTGGGAGAACGGCGCCGGGCCGGTCCCCTACTTTCACCTTCTCCCGTATCTACTCGGGGTGGTGGCCGCCGGCATGACGGCCTTCTACATGTTTCGTCTGGTGCTGATGACGTTCTTCGGTGAACCCGGGGACCCCGAACGGGTGTCCCATGCCCACGAATCCCCTCGTTCCATGACGATCCCGATGGCGGTGCTCGGCGTGCTCTGCCTGGGCTTCTTCTTCCGGGCCGGCGCGCCGGCCCCCGCTCACGACCAGCCGGCGCTCCACGAACCCACCCACGGTGAGCACGCGGCGGCCGGAGCGCCCCCGACGCACGGTGAACACGCGTCGGCGGGCCACGGGAAGGCCGACGCCGCCCGCGTCGGGTGGTTCGAGGTGCTGATCGAGAACCCCGACCCCACCGTCCACGCCGACGCGGACCTCCACCACCGGGCGGAGGTCCTCACCGCCTCGGTTTCCCTGCTCGTGGCGGGGACGGGGATTCTTCTCGCCGCGCTCTTCTACGGCGGAGGACTCTGGATCCTGGCCCTGGGCGGCGGCCTTGCCGTCCTTTCCCTGGCCGCCGTCAACTACTGGGTATGGGTCCCCCTTCTGGTCCTGACGGGGATGGCCTACGCCCTCGAGGGGAGGGTGAGCGCGGCCGGTCTCGCGCAGCGCTGCCCGGGAACCCGTAAGCTGCTGGCCGCCAAATATTACTTCGATGAGTTCTACCGTGACGCGGCGGTGGTTCCCACGCTTCGGCTGGCCCGATTGACGTCCCGGGTCGACGACCGCGTGGTGGACGGCATCGTGAACGGTTCGGCCCTGCTGGTGAAAATTGGCGCCTTCGTGTCCGGCACGTTCGACTATTTGTTCGTGGACGGGGCCGTGGAAGGCATCGCCAACACGGTACGACGGTGGGGACAGCGCGCCCGCCGTCTGCAGTCCGGCGAGGTTCAATGGTACCTGAACGTGATTGCTCTGGGGATGGCTCTGCTTTTCTTTCTCACGGTCGTGGTCGTCTAACGGTCACGACGCCCGGATCCGGACGTCCCGCGGACGCCCGGCCCGGGAGTGCCCAAGACTTCGCTGTACGGAGGGTTTGTGAATGATCGAACACTTCCTTTCCATCATGATTTTCACGCCGACCGCGGTGGCCCTGCTGCTGATGTTCTTCCCCTCGAGCCGCAAGCGGCTCATCAAAACCGTGGCGCTTCTGGGGGCGGCCGTCCCCCTCGTGATGTCGGTCCCCCTGTACCTGTATTACGATCGCGGCACCGCCGACTTCCAGTTCGTGGAGCGCCTGGACTGGATCGGCCACTTCAACATCGAGTACTACCTCGGGGCCGACGGCATCTCGATCACGCTGGTGCTTCTGTCGGCGCTGTTGTTCTTCGTCGCCCTCCTCGTTTCCTGGCACATCGAACGGATGCTCAAGGCGTATAACTGTCTGTTTTTGCTGCTTGAAACCGGGGTTCTCGGAACGTTCCTGGCCCTCGATCTGTTTTTGTTCTTCGTCTTCTGGGAGCTGACCCTGCTCCCCATGTATTTCCTGATCGGGATCTGGGGCGGCCCCCGCAAAGAATACGCCGCCATCAAATTCTTCCTGTACACCATGTTCGGCAGCGTCCTGATGCTTCTCGGCATCATCGCGGTCTACTTCTACCAGGATCAGTACAGCTTCGCCATGCCCTACCTGATGGAGGTTGACTACCGCGGGGTGGTCGACCTTCCCTGGCTGAGTTTCTCGCTGATTCCGTTCAAATGGTACTCGGTGTCGTTCGCGAACGTCCTGTTCATCCTGTTCTCCATCGGGTTTGCGGTGAAGATACCGATCTTCCCCTTCCACACGTGGCTGCCCGACGCGCACGTCGAGGCCCCCACGCCCATCAGCGTGATTCTGGCCGGCATCCTTCTGAAGATGGGGGCCTACGGGTTCTTCCGCATCTCGTTCGCCTTCTTCCCGGGGGCCTCGCTGTATTTTGCGGGCCTGCTGGCCTTCCTGGGCGTGATCAACGTCATCTACGGCAGCCTGTGTGCGATGGCCCAGCAGGACCTCAAGAAACTGGTGGCTTACTCCTCCATCGGCCACATGGGCTACATGCTGCTGGGCATGGCCTCGTTCGTCGAAATCGGGCTGAAGGGCGGTCATTTCCAGATGTTCACGCACGGTCTCAGCAGCGGCCTGCTGTTCCTTCTGGTGGGGGTGGTCTACCAGCGGGCCCACCACCGAAACATCGACGGGTTCGGCGGCCTGGCCTCCCAGATGCCCGTCTACGCCAGCTTCATGATGCTGGGGACCTTCGCCGGGCTGGGCCTGCCGGGACTGGCCCCGTTCATCAGCGAGGCCTTCTCCTTCCTGGGAGCCTTCTCGGCCCCGGTCACCCGGACCTACGCGGTGGTCGGCCTGTCGGGCATCGTCCTGACCGCGGGGTACATGCTCTGGATGTACCAGCGGATTTTCTTCTCCGAGCCCAACCCCGACAACGAGGATCTACCGGACATCAACGTCCGCGAGATGGCCGCCGCGACCCCGCTGGTGGTGCTGATCGTCTACCTGGGCATCTACCCGATGACCTACTTCGACATGGTGCACCACTCGCTGCTTCACCTTCAGGACATGATTCGTTGAACGGTTCGCTCGACTATTACCGCAGGACAACCGGTGAGATGATCCCATGAGCACCACCGAACTGTTCGAGGCCAGCCTCCACAGCCTGGCCTATTTCCGGCCGGAGTTGATCGCCCTGGGGACCCTCGTGGTCCTGGTCTTCGCGGCTTTCCTCCTGCCGGACCGCCGCAAACGCCTCTACGCCACCCTGATCACCCTCGGGGGACTCGCGGCGGCCTCCGTGGAACTGGTCCGTCTGGGAGGGACCTTTCCCTCACGAGAGCTTTTCCACGGAATGGTCGCGGCCGATCCCCTGGCGCTTCTGTTCAAGGGGATTTTCCTGCTGGCCTCGATTCTGGTGACCCTCATGGTCTTCGACAGCCGGGAGATCCTGGGCCGCCGCACGCCCGAGTTCTACGTGTTTCTGCTCACGATTTTCCTGGGGATGTCCCTGCTGGGCAGCGGCCTTCATCTGCTCATCCTCTACATGGCCCTGGAGATGGTCAGCCTGCCCTCCTACGTGATCGCCACCTACCACCGGGCCGACCGAAACGCGGCCGAAGCCGGCCTTAAATACCTCCTCTACGGGGCCGTCGCCGGCGGTGCCTTCCTCTACGGGGCCACGCTGCTCTACGGGATCACCGGGGCCTTCACGGTGTCGGGCATCGCAGACGCCCTGGCCACCGAGCCCGCGGGCGTCGGGGTCGTCGCGGCGCTGAGTCTGATGCTGATCGGCATCGGCTACAAGTGTTCGTTTTTCCCCATGCACATGTGGGTCCCCGACGTCTACCAGGGGGCCCCGGCGGCCGTCGGAGGGTTTCTGTCAACGGCCCCCAAGGCGGCGGGCTTCGCGGTGCTGATCCGTCTGACCTACCACTGGGTCCCCGCCCTGGCCGAGGGTTCGGCCCTCGTTTCGAATTTGCCGCTGTTCTTTTTCGGGATCGCGGCGATCACCATGACGATCGGCAACCTCTCGGCCCTGCTGCAGAACAACATCAAGCGACTGCTCGGTTATTCCACCGTGGCCCACGTCGGCTACATGCTCATGGGCTACAGCATCCTGGGTTCCGACACCGAAGTAATGCGAGCGGGCTTCTCGGCCATCAGCTTCTACCTGATCGTCTACACCCTCATGAACCTCGGCGCGTTCCTCGTGGTGCTGGCCCTCCAGCGGGAGTGGCTGGACGAGTTCAACGGCCTTTATCAGCGGGCTCCCCTGCCCGCCGTGGCGATGGCCGTCTTTTTGATGTCCCTGACCGGACTGCCGCCGCTGGCCGGCTTCGTGGGTAAGTTCTACCTCTTCTCCATCCTGGTGCGAACGGGGCGCTTTCTGTTCTACCTGCTGGCCCTGATCGGGGTTCTGAACAGCGTGGTCTCCTTCTTCTACTACGCCCGGGTTCTCAAACGGATGTTCCTGACCGAACCCGAGACCGACGAAGCGATCCCGGTTCCCGCCGTGTCGTCCGCCGTCCTGGGTGCCCTCGCCGTGCTGGTGGTGGGCATCGGCCTGTATTGGGCCCCCGTCCTGGACGTTTCACGCCGCTTCCTCCTTCTGACCGGTCTCTCCTGACCGCCCCGGGACCCGTCTTTCTCCCCCGACTGCCGTTCCCGGCACCGGTGTTTTATAATGCGAATCTACGGGTGTATGAGGGGGGCAGGGAACGTTCATGCTCGAAGGGAGGTTCCGGCCATGGAGGACCTGACGGAGGCCACCTGTGAGCCCTGTGAGGGCCAAACGGATCCGATGGACCCCGACGAGGCCGAGGAATACCTCGACGAGCTGGACGCAAATTGGTCCCTCGTCCCCGGGGAGGTCCCCAAAATCGACCGTGTCTACGAGTTCGAGGACTTCGAGCAGGCGATCCGCTTCGTCAACGAGACCGCAGAAATCGCCGAGCGGGAGGCTCACCATCCGAACCTCGCCGTCGACTACGACCGTGTGACCGTCACCCTCTGGACCCACGCCATCGACGGTCTCTCCCGGAACGACTTCATCCTGGCGGCGAAGCTCGACCGGGCGGCCCGGAACCTCCGGGCCGCCGCCTGACCACCTTACGCCCCCAAAGAGGATGGAATCACCGTGTCCAGCATAAGAACCCTTCACACGCGGGACGACCTCTCCCGGCAGGACGCCGAGGACCTCAGCAAGGACGTCCGGCGCATTCTTCGACGGGCCCGGTACTGGATCCGCCAGGATCACGCCATCAAACGGGCCCGCCCTTTGATCCAGCGCTCCGCCGAAAACCTGACGGAACTCCTCCGTGAGCTGAAGGGGGACGATGACGACGAAGAATCCTTCGAAGCCACGTGGGCGCTGCTGGACGACCACCGCGACCGGGCGCTGGAGGCGGTGGACCCGTTCGTGGGTTTCTTCCGCTCCCACGGGCTTCTGCCCGCCGACGAGATTACCGTGGATTCGCTGCTCGTCCACGTGCTGGTGGAGGCGGCCAACCAGGGCCGACTCTCCTGGGAGTAACCCCACGCAGGGAGGTTCCGATTGGAGACCACCTCCTACGAGGACGGCTACAACGTGGTGGTTATCCGGTGTGACGGCTGCGGGCGGGAGATCGCCCAGCCCCGCCAGGCCGAGGGGGACTGGTTCCGTGTGCGGGTGAACCGCCTGGCGCGGGACGCCTGGGCCGAGGAGGATCCCCTGGCCGAGCTGGACTTCTGTTCACCGGATTGCCTCCGGGAGACGCTCGCGGACCTGGATCCCGGCGACGAGGAACGGAACCGTGGCTGATCCGCCTCCCGGTTCCGACCCGCTCTCCGGTTCCCCCGAACTGTTCGCCACCAACCTCCTGATCACCCGCTGCATCGAGAACGGTATGCACGGGGTCCGGCTCCGCCGTACCGGGGAGGGCGTGACGGTCCGCCTGGAACACCCGGACCGGGAGCACGAGGAGGAAACCCTCACCGACGATCCAGCCCGCTGGGAGGACGTCCGGGATCGCTTCCGCGCGCTGACCGAACCCCGCCCGGATGGCCCCGACGAACTGTGTCCTCGAACCCCCGCGGCCGAACGGGTTCGACGGATTACGATCGAGTATCCGGACGAGGACACCGTTCACCTTCGCCTGGAGTACCCGGCGGACTGACCCGGGCTGGATGCTACCGCGGGGGAGCAAAGACCCCCAGGTCCAGCTTGGGTTCATCCCCCGCCATCGCCTGAGCCAGCAGGTGGCCGCTGTAGGGTCCCTGCAGGATGCCGGATTTGTAGTGGCCGGTGGCGAGATGGACCCCCCGAATCCCCGGCACCGGCCCCAGCAGTGGCCCACCCGTGCGGTCCAGGTAGGGTCGAAGCCCGGATCGGACCGCCTCGAGCGGGCGGTCGGAAAGCCCCTCCAGGAACCCGGTTCCCCACGTCAATAACTCCCGGATTCCCGCGAACGTGGTGCCGGCCTCGAAACCGCTTTCCTCCACGGTGGCCCCGACCAGGACACGGCCGCTGCTTCGGGCTGTCACGGAGTGGTTTCCCTCCCGCAGCACCGGCATGCCGGCCAGGGCCTCCCACCGGGTGTGGACGGTCTGTCCACGGCGGGGCCGCACGGGCACCGGAACGCCCAGGTCGTCCTCGAACGCCCGGCTCCAGCATCCGGCCGCCACGACGACGTGTCGGGCCGTTTGAACCTCCCCATCCACCGTCACGCGGGGGTTCGCCTCCGGGCTGCCGTTCAGTGCGCTGACGCGGCTGTCCCGGTGAACCGTCACCCCCTCCCGACGGGCGGCCTCCCGAAGGGCCTCGAGAAGCCGGGCCGGGCGCACCAGACAGACCTCCGCGTGAAAATATCCCCCCGTTATCGCCCGGGACACGAAGGGCAGTTCCCCCGTGATCGTCGCCGGTTCGGCCCACTCGCAGGGGCGGCAGGGCTCGGCAGCGCCGCGCTGTTGTTCC
>CAZEBV010000118.1:0-7393 GCA_964510695.1 uncultured bacterium | reverse complement strand
GGGCCTGGCGGCCATCATCCTCAACGTGCTGGTTCCGCTTTACGTCTCCCATCGTGCCTGGCTCGCCCGGGAACCCGATCCTTCGAACGGCGATCCCCCTCCCTCCTGACCCCTGAGCCGTATCATCCTCCCGACCGGGATGCCCGTGCTACAATATTATTTCGGCCCCATCCTGGAATCCGGGAGCGTCCCCCATGAATTTCACCCAGGAGCCCCCCGAACTCGGCAACCAGTACGAGGACGATCGCGTGCTTCGTTCCTATCTTCGTCGGGTTTTCCCGGACGGCGTCCGGGAGGACGTAAAGGATCAGTTCAAAAAGATGGGGGCGATCACGGCCGGCGAGCTGTTCGAGCTGAAAATGGCCACCCTGGACCAGGAACCCGAGTTGGTCCGCTGGGACGCCTGGGGCAGCCGGATCGACCGCATCGAACCCACGGACGTCTGGGACCGGGCCCGGGAACTGGCCGTGGACTACGGGCTGGTCGCCGCGGCCTACGAACGGGAGCACGGGGAGTTTTCACGGGTGCATCAGTTCGCCCTGAACTACCTGTTCGAGCCCTCCGCCGACACCTACACCTGCCCGCTGGCCATGACCGACGGGGCGGCCAAAACGCTGCTCGAATCCGGCAACCAGACGTTAATCGACCGCGTCCTGCCCCACCTGACGGCCCGGGACCAGGAGGAGTTCTGGACGAGCGGCCAGTGGATGACCGAGACTACCGGCGGCTCGGACGTGGGCAAATCCCTCACCGAGGCCCGCCGGGAGGACGGGGAGTGGCGGCTGTACGGCCGAAAGTGGTTCACCTCGGCCGCCGCCTCGGACATGGCGCTCACGCTGGCCCGCCCCGAGGGCAACCCGGAGGGCGGAAAAGGGCTCGCCCTGTTCTTCGTGCGGACGCGCGACGAGGACGGACGGCCCCGCAGCCTGCGCATCCACCGGCTGAAGGACAAACTGGGTACCCGGAAGCTTCCGACCGCCGAACTCAGCCTGGAGGGCACCCCGGCGGAGCCGGTCGACGGCCTCGAGGACGGGGTCAAGAAGATCACCCCCATGCTCAACATCACCCGCACCTGGAACGCGGTGGGGGCGATCGGCGGCATGCGCCGGGGCATCGCGCTGGCCCGCGACTACGCCCGGAAACGGGAGGCTTTCGGGGCGACCCTGTCCGAGAAGCCGCTGCACGTCGACACGCTGGCCGGCCTGCAGGCCGAGTTCGAGGGGGCTTTTCACCTGACGTTCCGGGCGGTGGAACTGCTGGGCCGACAGGAGGCCGGCGTCATGGACGACCGGGAGCGCCACCTGCTTCGAAGCCTGACCCCGGTGGTTAAATTGACCACGGCCAAACAGGCCGTGACGGTTGCCAGCGAGGTGCTGGAGTCGTTCGGAGGGGCCGGCTACGTGGAGGACACGGGCCTGCCGGGGCTGCTTCGAAACGCCCAGGTCCTGCCGATCTGGGAGGGCACCACGAACGTGCTGTCCCTGGACTTTTTGCGCACCCTGCGGCGGACCGAACGGCTGGAAATCCTGCGGGACGAGATGGAGCGGGCCACCGCCGACCTTCAGCACACGGCCCTGATCGAGGCCGCGGACACGGCCCGCACGGCCCTGGACGAAGCCCTGGGCTGGCTGGAACGGACGTTCGAGGAGGACCCCGACGCCGTGGAGGCCGGCGCCCGGCGCGTCGCGATGACGGTGGGACGGGCCTTCGAGCTGGCCTACCTGAGCCGCCACGCGGAGTGGGCCCTGGACGAGGAGGAGGATCGTCGACCCGCGGCCGCGGCCCGCCGCCTGCGGAAGAACGGCGTCAACCGGATCCGGGACGTGGACCCCGCCGCCAGCGCGGCCCTGGCCAACGACCGGCCCCGTGAAACGTCCTCACGGGTGAACGTCTGAAATCGACCGCCGGTTGCGCCGGCCGGCGCTCAGAGACGGTAACACAGCTCCGCCAGTCCCCGCCCGACCTGCGTGTCCAGCAGGGCGTCCCGCCGGACGCGCAGTCGTCCGGTCGGGCCGTCCGGCAGCCCGGCCCGTTCGATCAGGCAGCTTCCGCAGCTTCCGCCGCTGCCCCCGGCGGAAACGGACTCGTACCACGCAAATTCATCCGTTGACCCACCAGCGGCCGCCACCACGTCCATGTCTCCATCACCGTCAAAATCCATTGGGTGAATATTACTCGCCGAATTAGCCTTGGCACCCGACTCGATCACGTGGGAGGTAAACACCGTCGAATCCGCATCATCCTGCTCATACCACGCAAATTCGTCGGCGCCCCGTCCATGTCCACCGGGTCGATGTCCTCGGATCCATTGGCAACGGACCCTGAGTCGATAACGTGGCGATCGAACGCGTCCGACGCCGCGGCCGGACCGGCCGCCAGCAGCCCGATACCGACCACCAGACTCAACAGCAGCGATCAGGCCAGCCGCACCCGGCCACCTATATTCACCACGCGAAAAACATCCAATACCGCCGACCGGTCCATTTCTCTTGCCATGTCGACTCCCTCCCGGGGAGCGTGAAATGACGTTCCCGTTCCGAGTCGGTCACACACGATTCAGCCTGACGAGCCCGGCCCGAACGCACGAAGGCAGGCCGAGCCAGCCGAATCGTGCTCCGACTAAGTGTTTTTAAAACTTATTGTCTGGCGTCACTAAAAAACTCTCGTGTGGAATCCGACCATCCCCCTCCGGCGGGTCCCCGGGGGCCGGGTAGGGGTTCGACCGAACGATACACACGGGATCGACAATTGCCAGAGTGATCGAATCAGGCCAGTCTTTGTCGGTCGGATCCATCCCACACGGGGGGGGAGCTCATGCGACTGGCGGTGGTGGGCTTCGGTCGGTGGGGCCAGAACGTCATCCGCACGCTGGTCGAGCTGGAAAACGAAGACGATATTCGCCTGACGGACGTGGTGCACGCCGGGGACCCGACGCGGGCCGCCCGGGTGCAGGATCACACGGACCCGGACCGGACGCTGTAACGGGGACGGGCGAGCCGGGTGTCGAAACCCCTCAGGGAGATGAAGCCTCGATCAGCGGGGATTCGTCCTCCGACAGGTCCGTCCATGCGACGCTGTGGTCCCACAGCCGGCGGGCGATCTCCTCGTCGTAGGAGGCCTCGGACGAGGGAGCCGCGTCCCACCGCGAGTGGGAGGGGAAATACTCGCCCGTCACGCCCTCCAGCTCCGGGTCCGTCACCAGCCGGGCCAGCGCCCGGCCGGCCTTCGGGGCCGGGTTGATCCGAGGGGTGAAGCGGGTCGCCATCCTCGCCAGCGCGGGAAGCAGCGTGTTCCAGACGACCCGGACGGGCCCCGGGTAATCCCGCAGCAGGCCGGTGCTGGGAACCAGACCCGGGTCGAACCCGTTGACCGTGATGGGCGTCGACCCGTCCGTGATCCCCGCTCGCTCGAGCCGCCGCACCAGTTCGTAGGTGAACCACAGGTTGCAGAGCTTGCTGTTGGAATAGGCCAGCAGACCGTCGTAGTCGTCCCGGGGAGACCCCCCGGTCCGGGCGATCCCCTCCAGGCTGTCGAAGTCCGGGTCCGGCACCATCGTGGCCCGATCGGGGTCGTGGACGCCCGAGGCCACCACGACGATCCGTGCGGGGGCGTTCTCCAGCAGCGTCTCCAGCAGCAGGTTCGTCAGCAGGAAGTGACCCAGGTGGTTCACCGCGAAGGTCAGTTCGAAGCCCTCCTCGGAGAACCGTCGGTCCCCGTGAAGCTGAATCCCGGCGTTGCAGACCAGGGCCTCAAGCCGCGTCCCCTCCTCCCGGATCCGGTCGGCGAAACTGCGCACCGAGGCCAGCGAACCGAGGTCCAACCGTCGGAAGGAAGCCGCGTTCTCCCCGTGCTCCTTTCGAATTGACGCCACGGCCTCGGCCGAGCGACTACGGTCGCGGCTGGCCATCAGCACGCGCCAACCTTCCCGGGCAAGCTGCCTGGAACACTCCAGCCCCAGTCCCGAGTTCCCTCCGGTCACCAGAACGGTCCTGCGCGGCATCCGGATCCTCCCCCGGTTTATCGAATCCAACGTTCCGGGCCCATCCGCGGACGAACGCTCCCACGGCCCATGGATATCCAGGCCCATCCTACCATGTTTCGGTGGGCCGAACGTACGCCGGTAACCTCGCATCGATCCACCCGGGTCCCTCGATCCCCTTCCCAAGCGATCGGACGCGTGGTTTCCTGAAAGTGAACAAAGTGAAACCTCGATCCCCAATCCGGGAGTAAGCCCATGCCAGCCGATCGGCTCTCTGTGACCCCGCGGCCGCGTATCCTCCGGCCGCTCGGGGTTGTTTTCGGAACCCGCGGGCTTCTGACCGCGGGCTGCGGATTTTCGGGCTCGTCCGGGAACGACTGGTCCGATCACCATGACGAGGACGGGGGGTTCGAGGTGAGTCATCCCACCTCCTGGTCCCCGGAGCAAAACACCGAAGGCAACGACGTGCTGTTCACCTACGAGGACGAAGACGAGGATCACCCCGCCTGCTCGGTCAAACGGGAGCCTTCGCGGGGTCTTACGGCGGACCAGCTCGAAAAGGTCGGGAAAACCTTCATCCGAAGTACGAAGCGTCAGGCGAAGGGCTTTCGCGTGCATTCAAAGGGAAGCGCCCCGGTGGGCTCCGACACGGGTTACGCCGTCACCTGGTCCTTCCGCCGCCAGGGGAAACGGATGGTCCTCCAGCAGCGATACACGCTTCGCGGTGACCGGTTCGCCGTGCTCTCCTGCGGCGATTACCGCGGCCGCTACGACGAAAAAGAACCCCTCTACGACCGGTTCTTCAAGAGCTTTCGCTGGACGTCCTGATCCGACGGGGATAAGTCCCCACAGCGGACCTCGCCCGTTTCAGCGGATGGATCCACCACCGATGGGACCCGGGGGACAAACACCGTGGCCACCGACAGGAGCCACCTCCGTGAAATGGCCCGCTACCATCGATGGGCGAACGGCGTTCTGGCGGAAAGGGTCCGCCGCGCCGACGAAAGCGACTACCGACGCGACGTGGGGCTCTTCTTCGGCAGCCTGCACGGGACCCTCAACCACATCCTGCTGGTGGATCGCCTCTGGTACGCCCGTTTCACGGGTGGTGATTTTTCCCCGGACGGACTGGACCAGGAACTCGAACCCGACCGATCCGAGCTTCTTTCACGGATCGACGAGCGCAGCCTGAAGTGGGTCGATTACGTCGACGACCTGGACGAAAATCAGCTCAAAAAGCCCCTCATCTACGAGAACACGCGGGGACGTCGACGGACACTCGAGCGAGGACCCACGCTGCTGCACGTCTTCAACCACGGCACTCACCATCGGGGGCAGGCCTCGGCCGGGCTGACTCACCTCGGGTACGAGGCACCCGAAATGGACCTGCTTTACTACCGTCTGGAAGGAGGAGAATGAGGTACCTTCACCGGCCAACGACGCAAACTTCCGTTGGCGCCCGCTCGAGATCCCCGCGCTGCTTTCGAACGGCCGGGGACTCAGAACATCCCGTGCGTGAGCATCAGCCCCGCGTAAAAGGACACCTCGAAGAACACCTGCAGGTTCAGCAGAGCGTAGACGCCCGCTTTGACGCGGCGCCCGGATTCCCGCAGAAGCAGCCAGCCGTGCCAGACCACCAGCCAGACCGTCACGACGTTAAAGACCACGTAGACGAGGCTTTTCCTCATCTCGAAGGACAGGGAACTGCGATAAACGGGTCCTCCAGCGTAACACAGAAACACGAAACCGACGCAAAAAAGGAACGGGGCGAACCACCGCCACGTCATGGGAAAAAGGAACCGTCCAAGGGAGGACATAGAATTCCTGAACCCGAGCAGGAGTAAGGAAAGCACGATCCATGCCAGGATCAGGGAGGCATACAGGGCACTGAAGGTCAGAGGGTGATCCGGCAGGAAGGTCCGCGCCAGGAAGTAAACGGTCTGGCTGGAGTAATCGAACGGCCAGGAGATCGCCGCGTGGAGGCTTCGGTTCCAGGTGACGTACGGGTGCTGCTGACCCATGGACCCGCCCAGGAAGATCCCCGTGCCGAGGAACACGCCGAACAGGCCGGTCGCGGCGGCCAGCCGGGTCAAAAGATGGCGGTGCTCCAGCCGGGACAGAAGCGGGGCGAAGGCAAAAAAGGCAAGGCCGGTCGCGGCGAAGTAAGGCGAATACTGGTAGGCGACCGCCACCAGCAGAATCAGACCGGCGGCGAGCCAGGCGTACCCGCCCGACGTCCATCTCGGGGAACGGTGGGTCCTCATCATCGCCTCCCGTCGGTTCCGGGGTTCCACGTCGTTTTCGGATACGGCTCCCGTTCGTCGCGCTATTATAACCCCTTCACGAGAATCACAAGGCATTTCAACGCCGTCAGGGGGGGATGCTCAACACCGGCGTTCCCCGAGCATTGATCGTCGGAAAACTCGTCCTCTCCCCTTATAATCAGTCCTCTTTTCCCCATTCCGGTTTACGAAACCTGGAGTCTCTGCCGTGGATTTTCCCGTCTGGTTCGTCGACTACATCACCGCCCCCATTCTGATCCCCCTCGTGGCGATCCCCCACGTCATCACCGCCCAGTTCGCCGTGGGGGGCGGCATCATCCTGGCCGACCTCGTGCAGCGAGCCTACCGGAACGATCGTCCCGACGTGCTGGATTTCATGCGCTCCGTGGCTCGGTATTTCGTGTTGATAACCATCGTCTTCGGGGCCGTGACCGGCGTGGGCATCTGGTGGACCATCGGCCTCACGAGCCCCGCGGCAACGGGTACGCTCGTGCGACTGTTCGCGTTCTTCTGGGCCGCCGAATGGATGATGTTCCTGATCGAAATCGCCGCCGCCTTCGTGTTCTACTACTACTGGGACGAACTCTCACCGGGGTCCCACGTCGCCGTCGGCTGGACGTACGCCCTGGCCGGATGGTTGAGCCTGGTTCTGATCACCGGCATCACCTCCTTCATGCTGACCTCGGGGGAGTGGACGCCGGGCACGAGCGCCTGGACGGCGTTCCTCAACCCCTCCTTTTTACCTCAGACCCTGATCCGCACCGGGGGGTCCCTCGCGATCGCCGCGCTGGGGGTCGGGGTGTTTATCTCCTTCGAGGAGGCCAACTTCGAACTCAAGGACACAGTGGTCCGGGAAATCTCGAAGTGGGCTCTGGCCGGGATGCTTCTCATCGTCATCGGGGGCGTCTGGTATTTCTTCGTGCTCCCGGCACGGGTACAGCTCAACCTCGTGCGGGCACCGGTCCTGCTGGTCATGACCGGGTTGAACTTCGGAGTGACCATCCTGATCCTGGGGGCGCTGGGTTCGGGCTACGTCAACGGTTCCCGCTGGATCACGCCCCCGGCGGCCTTCATGCTGTTCGCGGCCGGCATGCTCGCCATCGGCAGCGGTGAATTCCTTCGGGAGGGAAGC
>CAZEBV010000117.1:0-7546 GCA_964510695.1 uncultured bacterium | reverse complement strand
GATGTTGCCGATGGGACACCCGCCCATGCAGGTGGGCACGCCGCAGTCCATCCAGCGCATCCCCTGCTCGCGCAGTTCCTCCTCGTCCCAGTCCTCGGCCCAGATGGGCTCCGAATCGTGCACCCGTTCGGCGGGATCCCGTTTGCCGATCGCCCGCCGGGAGTGCGTCCGGTAGCCGCCGGGGTGATTTTCGCCCATGGGTTCTCAGCCCGCCTTGAGGGTCTTGGAGCGTTCCGCGGGCGGGGGAGGCTGAATCCGGATGTCCTCGCCCTGCTCCGCGTGCTCCTTGATGACTCGTGCGTAGGCCTGGGGCATGACCTTCACGAACCGATCCACGTAATCGTTCCAGTCGCGCAGGATCTCCCCGGCCTTCTCGCTGCCGGTGTAGTGATGGTGGTTCTCCACCATCCGTTTAACGAGCTGGTGCTCGCGCTGGTTGTCGAACGGCTCGAGGTTCACCATGCCCCGGTTCAGCCGCCGCTCGAAATCCCCCGATTCGTCCAGGACGTAGGCCTCTCCGCCGCTCATCCCGGCCGCGAAGTTCCTGCCGGTGGATCCCAGCACCACGGCCACGCCTCCGGTCATGTACTCGCATCCGTGGTCCCCGACGCCTTCGACCACGGTCAGCACCCCGGAGTTGCGGACCGCGAACCGCTCGCCGGCCCGGCCGTTAAAGTAGGCTTCCCCGCGGGTCGCCCCGTACAGGGCCACGTTCCCGATCAGGATGTTCTGATCCGCGCGGTAGTCGGCCTCCTCGGGGGTTCGGACGATCAGCTTGCCCCCGGACAATCCCTTGCCGATGTAGTCGTTGGCGTCCCCGTCCAGGGTGAAACTCATCCCCGGCGAGAGGAACGCCCCGAAGCTCTGACCCGCGGACCCGCGGAAATGAAAGTCGATGGTGTCCTCGGGAAGCCCCTCGTCCCCGTAGCGGTCGGCCACGCGGGAACTGAGCATCGTCCCGACCGTGCGGTCACGGTTGGCCACCTCGAAGGCGGCGTCCACGTACTCCCCGTCCTCCAGGGCGGGCGCCGCCTCCTCGATCAACCGCTGGTCCAGTTTCTCGTCCAGGTGGTGGTTCTGCGCCCGGGTCTTCCGGGGATCGTCCTCCGAGTCGACGCGGTGCAGAAGCTGGGATAGATCGAGCCGTCCGGCCCGGGGATGATCCACGTCCTTCTGCTCGAGCAGATCCACCCGGCCGATGAGCTCGTCCATGGAACGAAAACCCAGTTCCGCCATGTACTCCCGGATCTCCCGGGCCATGAAATTCATGTAGTTGACCACGTGCTCGGGCTGCCCGGCGAAACGCTCCCGCAGGTCGGGATCCTGGGTGGCGACCCCGACGGAACAGGTGTTGCAGTGGCATTTCCGCAGCATCACGCAGCCGAGGGCAATCAGCGGAGCGGTGCCGTAGCCGAAGGACTCCGCCCCCAGCAGGGCGGCGACGAGGGCGTCCCGACCGGTTTTGAGTCCGCCGTCGACCTTGACGGAGATGCGGGAGCGAAGGTCGTTCGCCATCAGGACCTGGTGAGCCTCCGCCACCCCGAGTTCCCAGGGGAGCCCCGCGGACTTGATGGAGGTTTTGGGGGACGCGCCGGTCCCCCCCGAGGCACCGCTGATCAGCACCACGTCCGAGCGGGCCTTGGCCACGCCGGCGGCGATGATTCCGACCCCGGCCTCGGAGACCAGTTTGACCGAGACGTCCCCGTCGGGGTTGGAACACTTCAGGTCGTGAATGAGCTGAGCCAGGTCCTCGATCGAATAGATATCGTGGTGGGGCGGCGGGGAAATCAGCGAGACCCCCGGGGTGGAGTGCCGTACTTCGGCGATGATTTCGTTGACCTTTTCCCCGGGCAGATGCCCGCCCTCGCCGGGTTTGGACCCCTGGGCCATCTTGATTTCGAGAACCTCGGCGTTGGTCAGGTAGTTGCTGGTGACCCCGAAGCGGCCGCTCGCCACCTGTTTGTTCTTGCACTCCCTCTCGGTGTTGAAGCGCTCCACCGGCTCACCGCCCTCACCGCTGCAGGCCCGGCCGCCGATGCGGTTCATCGCGATCGCGAGGGTTTCGTGGGTCTCCTTGCTGAGGGACCCGAAGGACATCGACCCGGTGAAGAAACGAGGGTAGATGGCCTCGACCGGTTCGACTTCCTCCAGCGGCACCGACGATCGAGCCTCGGTGTCGAACGAAAGCAGGCCCCGGAGGGTCTGCAGCTGTTCGTCCTGCTGGTTGATCTGCTCGGCGTACTCCCGGTAGAGGTCGTAACGACCGCTTCGGGAGGCCTGCTGGAGCTTGCCGATCGTGGTCGGGTTCCACTGGTGGAACTCCCCGTCCCGCCGCCAGTAGAACTCCCCGCCCTGCTCGAGGTCGAGGTTGCCGGCCGGCTGGGATTCGAAGGCATCCTGGTGACGCTCCAGCAGATCCCGCTCGACCTCCTCGAGTCCGACCCCCTCGGTGCGGGCGGTCGTCCCGTAGAAGTACTCGTTCACGAAGTCGGAGTCCAGGCCCACCGCCTCGAAGATCTGAGCCCCCTTGTAGCTCTCGAGGGTCGAGATTCCCATCTTGGACATGACCTTTTTGATGCTGTATTCCAGCGCCTCGATGTAGGTCTCCACGGCCTCGTCCAGCGGCATCTCCAGGTGACCCTCGTCGATCATCGCCTCGATGCTCCGGTAGGCGAGGTAGGGGTTGACCGCCTCGGCACCGTACCCGATGAGCGTGCAGAAATGGTGAACCGCACAGGGCTGCCCGCTCTCGAGGACCAGCCCCACCCGGGTGCGAAGTCCCTCGCGGATCAGGTGATGGTGGACGGCCCCCACGGCCAGGAGGCTGGGCACGGCCACCCGATCCGGACCGAGCTCCCGATCGGACAGCACCAGAATCTCGTCCCCCTCGATGATGGCCCGAACCGCCCGGTGGCGGATCTCCTCCAGGGCCTCCTCGAGGTCGGTTCCGCGGGGGTAGGTGATGTCGATGGTCTGAGCCCGAATCCCGTTGGCGTCCAGGTGACGGATGCCCTCCAGCTTGTCGTCCGTCAGCACGGGCGATTCCAGGAACAGCTGACGACAGTGCCCGGGGCTTTCGTCGATCAGGTTGTTCTGACGCCCGATGTGGCTTTCCAGGGAGGTCACCAGGTCCTCCCGGATGTAGTCGATGGGGGGATTGGAGACCTGGGCGAAAAGCTGTTTGAAGTAAGTGAACAGGGTCTTGTTCTCGTTCGACAGCACCGAGAGGGGCGTGTCGTCCCCCATGGCCCCGATCGGGTCCTTCCCCTCCTCGCTCATCGGTTTCACCAGCCGACGCAAATGCTCCAGGCTGTACCCGAACGCCCGCTGGTGGGAAACCAGCTGATCGGAATCGAACGGCGCCAGCGAGGCCGGATCCGGATCCTCGACGTGATCGCGAAGCGTGACCCGGTTCTCCTCGAGCCAGCGGGAGTACCTGGGGTCGGTGAGCCGTTCGAAGACTTCCTCGTCGGGAATAATCCGGCCCTCGTCGGCGTCCGCCAGGAACATCTGGCCGGGCTGAAGCCGTCCCTTCCGGGCCACGTCGGCCTCGTCCACCGGGAGGACCCCGGCCTCGCTGGCCATGATCAGGCGGTCGTCCTCGGTGACGTAGTAGCGGCAGGGACGCAGGCCGTTGCGGTCCAGGATGGCCCCCACGCTGAACCCGTCGGTGAAGGCCACCAGCGCCGGACCGTCCCACGGTTCGACGATGGTGGAATGGTAGTCGTACCAGTCCCGACGTTCGTCGTCCATCGCCTCGTCCTTGTTCCAGGCCTCGGGGACCAGCATCCGAAGGGCGTGGGGGAGGCTGCGTCCGCTCTCGACGAGAAGCTCCAGGACGTTGTCCAGAATGGCGGTGTCGCTCTGGTCCTCCCGGGTGACCGGCTTGAGCTTGTCGATGTCCTCACCGAAGCGTTCGCTGGCGAGGTCGGCCTCACGGGTCATCATCCAGTTGATGTTGCCCCGCAGCGTGTTGATCTCCCCGTTGTGAATGATGTTTCGGTAGGGATGGGCCAGCGGCCAGGCCCCCAGGGTGTTCGTGGAGAACCGGGCGTGCACGAAGACCAGGCTCGAGCGGACCCGGTCGTCGGAGATGTCGGGATAATACCGCCGAAGCTGGCCGTTGGTCAGAAGCCCCTTGTAGACGATCTTTCGGCGGTCCAGGGAGCAGACGTAGAAACGTTCGTCTTCGTCGAGGTTCGGCTCTCGCCGCACACGGTTCTCGATGGCCCGACGGAGGACGTACAGTCGGGCGTCGAGGGTCTCCGGTTCGAGATCCTCGCGGGGTTCCACGAAAAACTGCAGCACGGCCGGTTCGCTCTCAAGGGCCGTGCGGCCGAGGTCGCCGTTGTCGGTGGGGACCCTCCGCCAGGCGGTGACCCGAAACCCCTCCTCACCGGCAACCGTCTCAAGGAGGTCCCGAAGCTGCTGTCGGTCGTCCGAGTCACGGGGAAAAAAGGCCTGGCCCACCCCGTAGTCGTCGAAGCCCCCGAGCCCGTCGACTTCCTCCTGGAAGAAAGCGTGGGGCTTCTGCAGGAGCATCCCGGCGCCGTCCCCGGTGTTCTCCTCGGCGCCCCGGGCGCCCCGGTGCTCCAGGTTCTCGAGCATCCGAAGCCCGTCCTCGATCAGGTCGTGGGAGGGCTCCCCGGTGAAGTCCATGAGGACGCCCACGCCGCAGTTGGCGCTCTCCCAGCTCGGATCGTAGAGCCCGTCCAGGCGGTCCGGACGACCGTCGTGTTCGGATCGAAATACACCCATGATCAGACGTCTCCCGTCGAGATCGGCGAACCTTTCAGTTTAATACCCACATTCATCCTCAAAAAGCACGCTTCCCCCCCATGATCCCCTGTACGTTTAGATTCTCGGGAAGAAACCAATGAGAGATAAAAAAAGAGAGCGGTGGACGGGACGAACACGGCCGGCCGCCGAGGACGCCCGTTTTGCTTTGGGGGAACGGCCCGTTATGATGGTGACCCTTTGATCCGCGGAAACCTCGTCCCGATCGAGCCACGTGATCTTACCATCGATGCACCGCGAGCATAAGAAAGGAGTCCACCGCCATGGAAGCCCTGGAAGAGGAGGAGATCCAGGATCCCGGCAGCCCGCCCTGGACCTCGATCGAACGGGTCGACGAGGCCCTCGAGCTGCTGGAGGTTCCGTCCACCGCCCGACATTTCATCCGTACGCCCCAGCACGAGACCCGGTTCCAGATTCCGACCAAGATGAGCGACGGTTCGGCGCAGATCTTCGAGGGTTTCAGGGTCAAATGGAACACGGCCCGGGGACCCGCGAAGGGGGGGCTTCGCTTCCACCCCGACGAAACGATCGAAACCATCCGGCTGCTGGCGGCCGGCATGACCTGGAAAACCGCGGTCATGGATCTCCCCCTCGGCGGGGGCAAGGGGGGCGTGATCTGCAACCCCAAGGAGATGTCTGACCGGGAGCTTGAAACCCTGTCCCGCGGGTACATCCGCACGATCGCTCAGGAGATCGGCCCCGAGGCCGACGTCCCCGCACCGGACGTCTACACCAACCCTCAGATGATGGCCTGGATGATGGACGAATACGAAACCCTCTCGGGCCGCAAACTGCCGGGGGTGGTCACGGGGAAACCCGTGGCCCTGGGCGGCAGCCTCGGCCGGGAGGGGGCCACCGCACGGGGGGGCGTGATCACCGTCCGTGAGACCGCCAACGTGCTCGACCGGGACCTGGAGGGCAAGCGGGCGGCCATCCAGGGGTACGGCAAAGCGGGGGCCGCGGCGCATCGGCTCTGCGAGGAGATGCTCGGCATGGACGTCGTGGCCGTCAGCGACAGCAAAGGAGGCATCTACAACGACGGCGGCCTCGACTACGACGCCGTCATGGAGTCCAAACGGAAGACCGAATCGGTGGTGAACTTCCCCACCGCCGACACGATCGACTCGGACGAACTGCTCGAACTCGACGTGGAGGTCCTCTTCCCGGCGGCGTTGGAAAACGTGATCACCGAGGACAACGCCGACCGGATCCAGGCCCGGATCATCGCGGAGCTCGCCAACGAGCCCACGACCCCGGAAGCCGACGCCATCCTCAACGAGAAGGACGTCTACGTCATCCCGGACATCCTCTGCAACGCCGGGGGAGTCACGGTCAGCTACTTCGAGCAGGTCCAAAACGCCAGCACCTACTACTGGGACGAGGAAACGGTGCACCAGCGGCTGGATAAACGCATGACCCGGGCGTTTCGCACCGTGCACGAACGGGCGATCGACCGGGGGGTCTCCAACCGTCTGGCGGCCTACCTGGTGGCCGTGGAACGGGTCTACGAGGCGATGGACCTGCGGGGGTGGGTGTGAAGCGGAAGGGGAACCTCGGGGGCGAGGGAGGGTCCCGCTCTAGAGCGCCTCCTGTCCCCGTTTGCCGGTGCGAATCTGACACACGTCCTCGACCGGAATCACGAAAATTTTACCGTCCCCCTTGTTGCCCGAGTGGGCGGCCTCCTGCACGGCCTCGACGACGGATTCGACCTGACCGTCCTCCACCACGGTCTCCACCTTGACCTTCTGGAACAGGTCGACGACGTACTGTCCCCCGCGCCATTCCTCGGTCTTCTCGGGCTCGCTGCCCCGACCGCTGACGTTGGAGACGGTCATGCTGGGGGTTCCCACGTCGGTGAGGGCCTTCTTCACCGCGTCGATGCGACCCGGTCGAATGATCGCTTCGATTTTCTTCACGGCTCGTCCCCTCCTCTCGTAAAAATGAACGGACCCGCGGGCACCCCGGAAATCCTCCCGGAGCACCGGCCGATCGAACGAACGCTCAGAAGGTTTCGAAGTACCGTTCGATCTCCCAGTCGCTGACGTCCACGGAGTACTCCTGCCACTCGCTTCGCTTCGCCTGCAGGAACTTCTCACTTACGTGAGGCCCCAGCGCATCCATGATCACCTGGTCCCCCTCCAGCGCCTCCAGGGCATCACGCAGGTTGGCGGGCAGGACGTCGATTCCGTGTTCCCGGCGCGTTTCTTCGTTGAACTCGTAAATGTTCTCCCGAACGGGCTCGGGCGCCTCGAGCTCACGGCGAACGCCGTCCAGGCCCGCCTCCAGCGCCACGGCCAGGGCCAGGTAGGGGTTGCAGGAGGGATCCGGGGAACGCAGCTCGAAGCGGGTGCCCTCCGGCTTTCGCACCGCGGGCATCCGTACCTGAGCGGAGCGGTTGACGTCGCTCCAGGCCACGTAGACCGGCGCCTCATAGCCCGGTACGAGGCGCTTGTAGGAGTTCACCGTCGGGTTGGTCACGGCGGTGAAGGCCTCGGCGTGCTCGAGCAGCCCGGCCAGGAAATGCCGGGCGGTCTCCGAGAGGTTGAACTCGTCGTCGGCGTCGTAGAACACGTTCTCCCCGTCCTGAAACAGGGACAGGTGGGTGTGCATCCCGCTTCCGTTGATGCCCGCGATCGGTTTGGGCATGAAGGTCGCGTGCAGGTCGTGCATCGCGGATATCGCCCGCACCACCATCCGGAAGGTGGCGATGTTGTCGGCCGTCGTCAGGGCGTCGGCGTACTTGAAGTCG
>CAZEBV010000116.1:0-7693 GCA_964510695.1 uncultured bacterium | reverse complement strand
GCTCCTTTCGTGACTCGAGGAACTCGACCTGCTTTCGTGTCAGCCCGGGGGACGGTCGGGCCCGGTCCGCCGGCTGGCTGCCCGGATCCTCCCCGCTGGCGAACGCCTGGACGTCCTTGCTGATCCGAACCGAACACCAGTCGTGCCCGCACATGGCGCAAAAATCGGTGTCCACGTCGAGGTCCTCGTCGTGGAAGGCCCGGGCCCGCCCGGGATCGAAACTCAGTTCGAACTGACGTTCCCAGTTGAGCGCCGCACGGGCCCGGGAGAGCGCGTCGTCCCGGTCCCGGCTGCCGGGGATGCCCAGGGCCACGTCGGCGCTGTGAGCGGCGATTTTGTAGGCCACACACCCTTCCTTGACGTCCTCGGGTTTCGGGAGGCCCAGGTGCTCCCTGGGCGTCACGTAGCACAGCATGGACGCCCCGTGGTAGGCGGCGTTGGCGGCGCCGATGGCGCTCGTGATGTGGTCGTAGCCGGGGAACATGTCCGTCACGAGGGGGCCCAGGACGTAGAAGGGGGCCCCGTGACACAGCCGACGCTGGAGTTTCATGTTGTACTCGATCGCGTCCAGCGGGACGTGGCCGGGCCCCTCCACCATGACCTGCACACCCTTCGACCAGGCGATCTCCGTGAGTTCCCCGAGGGTCTCGAGCTCACGAAGCTGGGCCTCGTCGGTGGCGTCCGAGAGGCTTCCGGGACGCAGTCCGTCCCCCAGTGACACCGAAACGTCGTACTCCCGAAGGATGTCACAGATCTCCTCGAACAGGACGTACATGGGGTTCTGCGCGTCCTTCTCCAGCATCCACTTCGCGGTCAGGGACCCGCCCCGGCTCACCACCCCGCTCAGGCGATCCTCCACGTGGGTCAAATGCTCCCTCAGGATTCCGGCGTGGATCGTGAAGTAATCGACGCCCTGACGGGCCTGGTGTTCCAGGGTTTCCAGAATGACCTCGTGGTCGAGGTCCATGAGGTCGTGGTCCACGATCATCGAGTAGATAGGAACGGTGCCGACCGGCACCGGGGCATGCTGCACGATCGCCTCCCGCGTTTCGTCCAGGGGCCCGCCGGTGGACAGGTCCATCACCGTATCCGCCCCCCAGCGCACGGCGTGGCGCATCTTGTCGACTTCTTCGCCGGTCCCGGAGGAGACGGGGGAGGCGCCGAGGTTGGCGTTAATTTTCGTGCGGGCGGCTCGTCCGATGGCCATCGGATCCAGCGCACCCGCCCGGTGAATCCGGTTGGCGGGCAGGATCATTCGGCCGGCGGCGATCTCCCGCCGCACCTGCTCCTCCGAAAGATGCTGCTCCCGTTCGGCGACCCGCTCCATGGCGGGGGTCACGCGCCCCTCCCGTGCGTCCTCGAGCTGGGTAACCGGCTCGCGCCCCGGGTCGTTCTCCCAGTCCCGGGCGGTGACGTCCGTGGGCTGGGGCATGTCCGGGGCGTCCCGCGAACCAAAGGGCACCGGACCCCCGATCGACGGGGGACGCGCGAAGGAACCGGGGGTCGTACCCGCGTCCGTGCTGGACGGGTTCGGGCCGACCGCCGGGGGATCAAACCGGGATTCGAGCTCGGACGCACCGGAGGGATCCGGCGAGGAATCGTAGCGATCGTGCTGCATGGAGAGAACCTCCCGAAAGGCCCGTACCACGGATCAGAGCGGCGGCACGGAGCCAGGAATGAGGGCGTTCGGCGATAAGGGAGGTTCGAACGGAGGGCGAGGCGATTCCCTTCGCCGGCGTTAACCGGATCAGGTTCCGAGGGTGTAATCTCATGCTCGCCTCCGGAAGCCGCCTGGGTCCCCGGAGGAACGAACAACCCCTATCGCTGTGGATCCCGGATTCTAACGCCGTGGGGGAGGATGATCAACTCATTCTCCGTCCCGGAGGTACCGAAGGACTCCCTTTACGTCAGTCTTAATCGTGGATCGTGCGTAGGATTCGCCCCATTTCTCCACGTAACCGGGGAGGGTGTTCTCCAGCATGACCTCAACCACCCGCTCGGGGTTCCCGACCTCCTCGAGCCGCTCCCGGATCGTCCCCACCCAGTTCTCGAGGACCCCCCTGTATTCACGAATCCCCTCCAGGGCGTCCTCCCTCGGGCCGAAGTGCGGGAAAAGCAGCCGGTCGGGCTCCAGATCCTCGAACCGCTGGAGGCTCTCGAGGGTCCGACGTAAATGGAAGTTGGGCGGCGGCGTGACGGGATAGGACTCCCCGTCGATCCACAGCCCCGCCTCGTCCGCGGTGAACAACAGGCGGTCCGTCGGCTCGTAGAAACAGACCTGATGGGGGGCGTGCCCGGGGGCTTCGAGCACGCGTAGACGGCGCTCACCGACGGAAACCACGTCCCCGTCCTCCACGGCCTCGAACCGCGCCCGGGGAAGCGGGCGCATGTCCCCGTAGCCGTCCCCCATTTCCCCGAGGGCCGACCGGGCGCTTCTCACCAGCTTGCGGGTGCGATCGGGATCGGAAAGGAATTTCACCGTCATGGGATGCCCGACCACCGTGGCCCGCGGGCAGGCCTCGGCGATGAACCCGGCGGCGCCGGCGTGATCGAGGTGCATGTGGGTCAGAAGCACGTGGCGGACCGATTCCCTCGGAATTCCCGCTTCGTCCAGCGCCGCGAGGACCCGGGAAACGCCGGTGGAGGCACCGGGGTCGAGGATGGCCGGCTCGTCCCCGGTGAACACGTAGGCGGCCACGTGACCCTCGTGGCCCAGAAAGCCCGTGTCGACACGAAGGAGGTCGGTCGAACCGGACAGTGGTTGAACGGACACGGGTCAGGCGGTGGGTTCGGCCTCGAAATCGTCGTCCTCGACGTCATCCTGGTAGGAGCGGGCGGATTCCCGGGCGATCTCCTCCAGCTCCTCCTCGGCCGTCTCACGGAGGAAATACGCGCTGGCCGCCCGACCGATCCCGTAGGTCCCGCCCGCCGCAATCGAGCCGCTCAGGGCGGAACCGGCCCCCGGATAAAGGAGATTCGCAAGTTTGCGGCCCTGCTGAAAGAGCATTTTAAGGCCGTACCCGGCGGGTCCGGCCACCCCGATGCTCATGAGCAGCTCCCGGGCGCTCGAGTAACTCAGGTCCCGTCCTCCGAGGTAGGCGATCAGCATAATCAGAAGGACCTGAAGCGGCATGAGCACGAAAATGTCGGAGGTCGGGATCGGGGTGCTCCCCACGGCCCCCGAAATGCCCGCGAAGATGCGAATGAAACGGTCCGCGATCCGCCGGGCAAGACGATCCAGTCGGGCGGCCAGCATCAGGACGATCCCGGCCTCCAGGTCGATGTTGTCCTCCAGGAGGTCGATCAGACGATCGACGTTGTAGCGCCCGTCGAACCGCATTGAGAGGCGCTGGCGGTCCTCGGCGGACGTCAGTTCCGTGGGGTCGGTCTCCCATTCCACGTAGGAGGAGACCGGGAGGGTCTCGATCGGCTCGATGCCGTCGGCCTTCAGGTCCTCCCGGAGCTGTCGAACCGCCTCCCGGATGTTCTCCCGTTTGCGCCGGGGGTATTCATCGGGCACTTTCTCCCGGGCGGGTTCAAGCTTGTCGACCTGAGAGGCCACGGCGACCACCGGAAGCTCACGCTCGAACAGATCGCGAATCTCCCGGAGGATCCGAACGTCCTGCTCCCGGTAACCCCGCTCGTCCGCCTTCTGGAGGAAGATGACGGCGTCGGGTGAGAAGTCCCGGACCGCCTCCTTCAGGTCCTCGACCGCCCCGCGGGAGGATGCCTCGTCCACCCTGTCCCCCAGCCCCCGGGTGTCGATGACCTCGAAAAGCGTCTTCCCGAAGGATTCGTAGGAAAACTTCTCCGCCACCCGGGTACCGACCCGCACGTCGGACACCTCGGCAAGGTACTGGCCGCAGAGGGCGTTGATCAGGGTGCTCTTGCCGGCCCCGGTCCGGCCCACCAGGATGAGACGAGGGGGCCGTCGGCCTTCGATGTTTTCGATGAGTTCCGCCAACTCGTCGTCCCCCATGACACGGTTGATGGTCCAGTCTCGGACGTTGTCGGGAAGATCCTGGGGTATGTCGCCGATCAGGGCATCAACCGCCCCGTAGATGCGGCTGATCCGATCCAGCCGTTCCTCGATCTCGTTCCGTTTTTGCTGCAGTGCCTCGGTCACCCTCGTTCACCGCCCGGGTGTTCATAGGATGAGGTCCTATCGTGGGTTTGACGACCGTTCCGGGAACCACGGGTCCGACGATGAGAAACGTACAATACACCGTCCACCGGTGCCACCGGCAGCCCTTTTCGGGGCCATGCGCGGTTGCCCGAACTCCCCGACGTAGATTATTCTCCCATGGACGAGTACACGACGCTGCGTGGGACCATCCGTCCGAACGCGGTCGGGATCGAACCCGTGGATTCCTCCCGGTGTTGGATCGTCGGAATCACGTGGACAAACCGGGACCACCGGCAGGCTGAACGGAAGCAAAACGAGGCCGACGCCCCGCTTCACCTCACTGTAAACCGTGGAGGTTGACCGTGAAACACCTCCTGCTCACCGTACAACCCGACGACGGCGGTTCGACCGACCGAACGTACCTCCTGGAGGGGGATCGCCGTCAGACGCCCCGGGACATGATCATGAGGGCCTTCGAACAGCTCCTCGGAGAGGACGTCGAGGCGAAGGACGATCCCCTCCGCGGTGAGACGCCCGACGGGCGAAGCCTGATGGTCGATGAGTACGAACGGGTTGAGAGGGAGCGTGTTCCGTCCCTCAAAGGCCAGCACCTGACGCTCGTGGTCAACGAAAACGTCACCGAACAGGCCTGTCGGGTCGGGTATTCCGGGCCCTATTCGGGAAGCTGAGCGCCATTCGCCCCGTTGGTCCCACCCCGTCCGGTCGCCGTCCGTCCCGGGAGGGTGGCTTCACGCTGGTGCTCGTCCTCGCCGCCGGGTCGCTTCTCACCCTGCTTGCCCTGCTCTTCGTGGAATACGGACGCTGGGGAAGGAACGTTCGACAAACGACGTGGCACCTTTACAAACAGCATCAGGCACTGCGGATGGCCCGACGCCAGACCCGGGCCGAACTGACCACCGTCCTTAACGACACCGGCTACCTGGCGGAACCGCTCCATGGACGGTGGGAACTCGAACCCGACCTGACCGTCCAGGCCCGGTCCGTCCCGCTGAACGGGCGGTTCAACCTGAATCTGTTGAACCGCCCGGGGCTGAGCGACACCTACCGGACACTCCTCGAGCGCATCCTGGCCCGACTGGGGTATCCGAATCGGGCCGGCCGGGAGCTGATCCGCTGGATCGAACCGTCCGGGGACCTGTCAGCGCCCGGCGTCGACCGCTACGGAGGCTATCCGTACGAGGCCCCGGGGCGCCCGTTCCGACACCTGGACGAGCTCGAACTGGTGTCGGGGTTCATTCAGAAAGGCGTCCAGCCACCCGTCCAACGCCTCCTGACGGTACATGGAAGCGGAAACATCAACGTGCACCACCTGACGCCTGCAGCCTGGCGGCTGATGACCTCCGCGGCCGGAGAACGAGTGCCGGATGTCCCGCCCGAGGCCCTGCAGAGTCAGGCGGCCCTGTCGGAGTACCTGACCCGCGAGGACCGGTGGTCGAAGATGCAGGAACACTTCGGATTCCTCTCCCGGCGTGACGACGCATTCCGGACCCGTTATCGAATCGACAGCGGAAACAACACCCTTCGGGTGGAGGCGGTTTACGAACGACGTGACGGCGGCGGAGCGCTCAGGCCGGTCACGCGCTACGTGCGGCACGAGTCGAACCAGATCCCCACGGAAAACCCGGAGGGATTCCTGTGATCGCCGGCCTCAAGCGGGCACTAAAATGGGGTGGACTCGGCGTTCTGGTGCTGATCGCGCTCATGATGGTCGACCTCTATACCGTCCAATGGGTCCTCGAGGATCCGGGATATTACGTCGTGGCCCGACGGAGCGACACCCCCGAACAGGTCCTGGACGCGCTTCAACGCCTCCGGGATGACCCCGAGGTGACGGAACGTCAGCTGCGGGTCCTGATCGACCGCTACCGCGGCAAGGCCCGCACGGAGTCACTTCCGTCCTCCGAAAGGGAGCTGTGGCGCCGGGCCCACGCCCGGGCCCGGGCTCTCCTTAGGTCGCGCCGGGAAGCACCTGCTCCCCCGTGACCCTGCATCTGCCCGGGGACGGATGGTTCTACCTGGTCCGCGCCCTCCAATCGCCGCTGCTGGTGGTGGGCTTCGCTCTGGTTCTGCTCGCCGCGGCACGGGCGAGGATCGAAAACACCGCTCTCTTCGTCGTGGACGGGATGAACGGTCGGCTCCCGGGTACCCCCTCCAGTTTCCAGGTCGGAACGGCTCTGCTGGCGGCCGTCGTGCTGGAGTGGCTGCTCCCCCCGGATCCGTGGTGGGGGATGGTGGGACTGGACCTTTTGACCCGAAACCTGCTGATTCTTCTGGTTGGCTTCGACGTGATCCCGCGGTTGATCACGGGAAATCCCCTGACACTGCGTCAACTGACGGGACGGACCCGACCGACTGCCCGACTGGTCCTGCTGGGCGTACTCACCCTTCTGATCACGGGACTGGGCCTCTGGGGGCTCTCGGTGTGGTTTCCCGTGTCAGTACGGCTCGGTACCACCTCGGCCTCGACCTCGGCCTCGACCGGCTCACTCTTGCTCTCGGCGGGGATTTTGCTTCAGGTCGCTTTGATTCCGCTGACCGAGGAGTGGATCTTCCGGGGTGGGCTTTACCGGTGGTTTCGCACCTGGGGGGGACCCGCGGCGGCGCTCGTGTTGAGTGCCGGAATCTTCGCCCTGCTGCACGGGACGGGTGGGCCGTGGCTGTACACGCTGGCGGGCGGGCTCGTGATGGCCGGGCTAATGGAAGGGACGGGTTCGATATTACCCGGCCTGGTGGTGCACGCCGGGATGAACTTTCTGCTGCTGTACGGCGGCCTGCTGCTGGGCTGATGCCGGCGCGGATCAGAAGCCGAAGAGCATCCCCAGTTCGAGCTTGTGGTCCTTCAGGCCGCTCAGGCTGTGACGGTTCCCCGCCGAACCCTGGACTTCCAGCTTGGACGTGCCGGTGTATTTGTAGCCGAGCGTCATGGCCGTGGCGGACGAGAGGTGCCATCGGACACCGAGCATGCCCTGGAAGGTCAGGGCTTCGTCCTCGTCGTCGACGGTCGTCACCGGCGTGGTCGGGAGGGTCACGTCGCTGACCTCGACGTTGGACCATCCGATGCCCCCACCGAGGTAGGGCTGGAAGCTGCCGGCGGCACTGGACCCGAAGTCGTAGTAACCGTTGAAGACGACGGACTTCGCTTCGATCTTGTTACCGCTGGCACCGGCGGCCGTAATGTTGTCGATGTCGGTGGTCCGGAAGGCCGCCTCGACCTCGGCGCGCGTCATCAATGGGTTGGCGGCGGGAAACCCGAACACCAGCCCGTACCCGTAACCGTCCTTCAATTCGACGTCGGCTTTTGACATCGAGGTCGTGTCGGGATTCAGGGTCAGATCACTTCCGCCCACCCCGGAGACGTTGATGCCCCAGTATCGTCCCTGCTGGGCGAACGCAGGGGTCAGGGTTCCGACCATAAGTGCGGCGGCGATGACCGCAACGACTGCCAGCGTGCTCGATCGACCAGGCATAAGGAAACGACCTCCCGTCCCGTTTCGCGCGGCGTGGTTCACGGCTTCTTCGTCGTTAGAAACGTGGACCGTCCGAAAC
>CAZEBV010000115.1:0-7698 GCA_964510695.1 uncultured bacterium | reverse complement strand
ACCTCATGAACCCGCCCCCGACCCGGAAGGGGTTCGAACGTCGAGAGTCGGTCCCCGATCGTTCCGTGGTCCAGACCCAGGTGTCGGGCGATCGCTCCCACGAGGGCCGCGTCCCGGGCCAGCGCCTCCCCGGTGAACGGAAGATGATACAGGCCGTCCTCCACGCGAAGACGCAGCCCCTCGTCGGTCTCGTCCCACCCCACCCGCACGGCGTCGCCGGGTTCGAATCCGACGGTCAGGGGAGGAGACACGCAGTGGCGGCGCAGCCCGGAGGCCTCCAGCCAGGACGGCAGCACGGCCACCCCGTCCTCCGGCAGCCCCTCCAGCAGGCTCCCCTTCTCACGCACCACTTCACGAACGGAGCCAAGCCCCTTCAGGTGGGCCGGTCCCACGTGCGTGATCACGCCCATGTGGGGCTTCAGCCAGCGGGTCAGCTGCCGGATCTCGCCCGGTCGGTTGGTCCCCATCTCGGCGACCAGGACCTCCCCGTGTCCCTGGTTGAAAAGCGTCAGGGGAAGCCCCAGCTGGTTGTTGCGGTTCCCCGGCGTGCGTCCCACCTCGTAACGGGCCGACAGCACCCGGCCCAGCATTTCCTTGACGGTGGTCTTGCCGCAGGTTCCGGTCACCCCGATCACGAACCCCTCCACGGACCGCCGGCGGTAGCGGGCGGCGAGAACGCCCAAAAACGCCCGGGGGTCCCCAACCACGAGCTGGGGCAGCGGTTCCGGTTGAGGTTCACGCACCACGGCGGCACGGGCGCCCCGGCCGGCGGCGTCCTCCACGAAGCGATGCCCGTCGGTATGCTCCCCCTCCAGGGCCACGAAGAGGGCGCCCTGCTCGCATTCCCGACTGTCGATGGTCACCGAGGACACCGTCCGGGGAGGCGAGGCGGTCCAGCGGTCCGAAAGCGGCCCGGTCAGGGCCGCCAGGGGGATCTCAGGCGGGGTCGTTAAGATGGCGCTGTACCTCCCGGGTCACTTCACGGTCGTCGAACGGGAGGACCCGATCCCCGTAGACCTGCTCGGTCTCGTGTCCTTTGCCCACGATGACCACGAGATCCTCCTCGCCGGCTCGCTCGAGCCCCTCGCGGATGGCCTGTCCACGGTCCTCCTGGACGTGGTAATTCGACCGACCGTCCATGCCCTCCAGGATGTCGTCGAGGATGGCCTGCGGGGATTCACTGCGGGGGTTATCGGAGGTGACGATCGCGTAATCGGCCCGCTCGGCGGCGATGCGTCCCATCCGGGGTCGCTTGGTCACGTCGCGGTCGCCCCCGGCCCCGAAGACGCAGATGAGCTCCCCGTCAACGAGGGGCCGCAGGCTCCCGAGCACGTTCTCCATGGCGTGGGGGGTATGAGCGTAGTCGACCACCGCATGCGGGGGGCCCGGCAGACGTTCACAGCGTCCGGGCACCGAATCGCACGCCCGGACCCCGTCCACCACGGCCTCGGGTTCCACGCCGGCCTCCAGGGCCATCGCGGCGGCGAGAGCGACGTTCTTGTAGTTAAAGAGGCCCGTCAGCGGGGAACGAAGCTCCAGGGCGTCTCCCGATGGACGCTGGAGGATCAGGGCGATCCCCTCGAGTTCGACGTGCGGGTCCCGGACCGTGTAGTCGCCCCCCTCGCCCACCGTCACGGCACCGGTCTCCCGGGCCAGCCGGGCCCCGTATTCGTCGTCCGCCCAGCTGACCCCCCGGCGGGCCAGTTCGAACAGACGGCGTTTGGCCCGGTAGTAGGACTCCATGTCGCCGTGGTAGTCGAGGTGGTCCTGACTCAGGTTGGTGAACCCGGCGACCGAGAAGTCGAGGCTCCGGACCCGCCCCTGGTCGAGCCCGTGCGAGGACACCTCCATCACGGCCGCCGAGGCGCCGGCACGGGACCAATCCTGGAGGCAGCGGACCGATTCAACGAGGGAGGGCGTGGTGCAGCGAAGCGGCCGTTCATCCCCTTCGAACCGTCGCTCGATGGTTCCAATCAGGCCGGTCGTGCGGCCCTCCGCCTCCAGGATCGCCCGCAGGAGGTAGGAGGTGGTCGTCTTGCCGTTCGTGCCGGTGATCCCCGCCAGCAGCAGGTCCTCCGAGGGCCTCCCGTAGAACCGTTCCAGGAGCTCCGGGAGGATCCGGTTCGTATCCGGCGTCCTCAGCACCGGCACCGGCGGGTTCGTCTCGTCCGGGAGGTCGAGGCCCTGCCGGTCCCGGTTGACCAGCAGGGCCGAAGCCCCGGCCTCCACGGCGTCACGGAGGTAATCGTGGCCGTCCCCGTCGGCACCGGGTCGGGCCACGAAGAGCTCACCCGGCTGAAGCTTCCGGGTGTCGATGGCGATCCCCGCGACGTCCGCGTCCGATTCCCCTTCCACGGGAAGATCTCGAACGAGATCGGCAAGTTTCACGGTTCGGGTCTCCCCCGCTGATGGGCGTCAGGGTTGCACGGGCCGGTCCCTCCTTCGGGAGGATTGGGCCCAGTGCGTCGGGGACATCTCCAGCACCGCTACGCGTTCGCGGGGCCGCATCCCGAGCTCGGCGGAGGCCAGCCGGCGAATCCTATCCAGCCGCTCCAGACGGGACACGGCGATTTCCTTGCGATGAATCTTCATCCGCAGCGAATGGTTCTCCCGCTCGAGTTCGGCGATCTGGACCTTCAGCCGGGCGGCCTGCGTGTGCTGCCAGAGCACCTGCAGGCACAGGGTTCCACTCAACAGCACGACCAGAAGCCCCACCAGGAACGTTCGCGGGTTCAACGGTCCACGACGGCGCTGCAGAAACGATCGCAGCCCCGTGAAGAACCGGTCAAGCCCCCACGACCGCCGGCGAGTGCTGTGTTCACAGCGAACGTGATCACGTACGGTCATCGAACGGCGACCTCATTCCTGAAGCGTGTTTGAAGACGGTGTCCATGGCATCATTCTGCCGTCCGTACGCCCCCAAGCCTTCCCCGCTACGGGGCGGCCCCGTCGCAGCGTTCCACGACCCTGAGCCGGGCCGATCGAGCTCGGGGATTCTGCTGTGTTTCCTCCTCTCCTGGCATCACCGGTGATCGCGTCACCCGCCTGCAGCGCTGAACCGCCTCGCAGGCACACACGGGAAAATCGGGCGGACAGACGCAGTCCCGGGCGGTCCGACGGAAAAACCCTTTCACGCGTTTGTCCTCCAGCGAATGGTAGGCGAGAACGGCCATTCGACCGCCGTCCACCAGCCTCCCAAACGCCGCTTCGAGTCCCTCCTCGAGGTGATCCAGTTCGTCGTTGACGGCAATTCGCAGGGCCTGAAACACCCTCGCGAGCTCCCCTCGTTCGACCTCGGGGGGGACCCCCAGAGCCCGCACACAGGCTCGAAGGTCCCCGACCGTTTCCACGGGTCGGCGGGCATCGATCCGACGGGCGATGTCCGGGGCCCGTCGAACCTCGCCGTACTCCCGGAACTGCTCGACGAGCTGATCGGGCGAACGGTCCCGGATCAGTTCCCGGGCCGACGGGGACGCCGAGTCGGGGTCGAACCGGCAGTCCAGCGGTTCGTCGGGACGCTGGAAGGAGAACCCCCGACCGGAGGACTCCAGGTGAAACGAGGACAGGCCGAGGTCGAAGTAAACGGCGTCGGCCCGTACATCGTCGCCCACCCGCTCGTCCATGCGGCGATAGCTCACCCGGTGCAGTTGAACCCGCGGTTCGTCCCGGAACCGCCGGCGGGATCGCCGGAAGACCTCGGGGTCCCGTTCGAACCCGATGAGACGGCCGTCCGGCCCCAGTCGCCGAAGCACGCGGCGGGCGTGACCGCCCGCCCCGAAGGTGGCGTCGATCACCGTATCCGATTGTCGAAGATCAAGCGATTCCACCAGCTCATCGACGAGGACCGGCACGTGCTCAACGTCGTCGACCGCCAAGGCTCACCACGCTCCTCGAGGGGATCCAGCGCGGACGGCCATGGCTCGAACGAACCGTCATCACGCGGCGAACCCCGAATCCGAGCTAGTGTACCGTGACGATCAGGCGGTCGCCACGGCCCGCGGTCCCCGCGGACCGGGCGTTTTGCCGCCACGCCGTCAGGACGACTCGAAGACGGTCTGTGCCAGTTCCTCCATGTCGAGGTTGCCCTGGTGTGTCGCCCACTCGTCCGGGTCCCAGAGCTCAACCCGATCAAAGTTCCCAACCACAGTGACGGAGTCGTCGATGCCGGCCTGTTCCTTGAGCTTGCCTGGAATCACGAGCCGGCCCTGTCCATCGATGTTGACCTCGGACGCCATGGCGGCAAAGACCCGCCGAAGCTGACGGGACTCCCGGGCGTCGTCCTGAAATTCGTCGGACATGAGTTTGTTCCGCCAGCGCTCGTACGTGAGCAGATACAGGCAGGTTTCGTAGCCCGGCATGAGGATCAACCGCTGATCCGGGTCGAGACGGTTCCGGATGGACGAGGGGAGAACCAGCCGGTTCTTCCCGTCGATGCTGTGTTCGAACTCCCCGATGAACCCATGAGGCTCCACGCTGCCACCGCCATCGCCCCGGATTGTTTCCATTTCATTCCATATCGCTCCACATTTATACCACTATCTCTCCACGCCTGTCAAGCATCGAGGGGATACAGGGGCGGTTTGACGGTAAAATAGCGGTAAAAAGCGGGATTTGGGCGTGGAGGAGGGGGAGAAAAAAAGAAAACGCCGGTGGTAAGCCGGGTTCTGTTTTTACGCGGCCATTTATCTGGGTCCGACGAACGAATCGTCGTCCCGGCAGGAGCCGGGACCCCCTTGCGGAGGGACTCGAGCGGCCTACCCGCCCAGCACTCAATCGGGGCACCAGGAGAACGACATCGAATCGTTCCCCCGGATCGCGGCTGAAACCGTGAACCCCGGCTCCGCCGTACGATCCCCCGATTGAGTGCTGGGCCTATTTGGCCTTGCTCCGGGTGGGGTTTGCCGGACTCCGCGTTGCCACGAAGCCCGGTCCGAAGCGAACGAAACCGAGAACGGAACCGTTCACACCGGACCGCTTTTCACCTTTGGGGGATCCGAGGACCCCCTTGTATGGTCTCTGTGGCACTTTCCGGCACACGAACATGTGCTCCCGGGTTTCCCGGAACACCCGTTTCCCGGACCCGAGGGTCCGGGAGGAGCCCGGACTTTCCTCCCAGCACTCAATCGGGGAACCACGAGAACGACATCGAATCGTTCCCCCGGATCACGGCTGGAACCATAAACCCCGGCTCCGCCGTACGATCCCCCGATTGAGTGCTGGGCGGCCGCACACACCGGCGTTTCCGTTCAGTATCACAGTACGAACCCCCGGCTGATTCCCGTGCGTCCACCGGGGGGACTATGCCACAATCGTGCCTCACCGGCGAGCGCTCGATCCGTGCCATTTTCGTCCACCGGAAGGGACCCATGGAGATCGACCTGGACGACCTCGAGACCCTCGAGGACCCGCTCATCGTGGACGTGCGCTCACCGTCCGAACACGCCGAGGATCACCTTCCCGGGGCGATCAACCTTCCCGTGCTGACGGACGAGGAACGGGATCGGGTCGGCACCCTGTATCACCGTGAGTCCACGCAAACGGCCCGTCGGGTGGGCGCGGGGTTGATCTGCCGCCACGTGCCCGACCTGCTGGAAGCCATCGAACGCCGCCACGAGCCCGGACGACCGGTCGTGGTGTACTGCTGGCGAGGCGGCCAGCGCAGCGCCAGCCTGGCGGTGATCCTGGACCGAATCGGATACCCCACCTACCGGCTGGCCGGCGGTTACAAGGCCTACCGAAAACGTGTCCACGACTACCTTCGAAACGGAACGTGGGCGACGCCCGTGGTGGCCGTCTACGGTCTGACCGGAAGCGGCAAGACGCGCCTCCTCGCCCACCTCGCCCGCCGCGGGACGTCGACCCTCGACCTGGAGGACGCGGCCGGCCATCGGGGGTCGACCTTCGGGGACCTCGGCCTGCCCGAACAGCCCTCCCAGAAGGCTTTTGAGCGGCGTCTCTACCGCCAGCTTCACGGGGCTTCGCCCCCCGTCATCACGGAGGGGGAAAGCCGCCGGATCGGCCGCCGCACGATCCCGGACCGATTGTTCGACCACATGACCGAACCGCCCCGGATCTGGCTGGAGACCGATTTCGAACGCCGGGTCGAAAACATCGCGCGGGTGTACGATCGGGAGGAGGCCCTCCGGGAGCTCGGGCAGGATCTTCGGGGGCTCAAGGAACGGCTGGGCGGGGATCGGGTTCGGCGTCTGCTCCGAAACCTCGAGGCCGCCCGGCTGCGGCGGGTGATCCGGGTCCTGCTTCGGGAGTACTACGACCCGGCCTACCGGCGCTCGGTCGCCGAGGTGGGGGACTTCGACCTTCGTGTGAGGGGGGAGGACCTGGACGAGGCGGCCGAACGGATCCGGGACCACCGGTGGGAACCCCCGGCGTCGGAGGAACCCGACGGGTCGACGTCCCGGGGCCGCCACACCGAGTAGGGGCCGAACCGGTCGACGCGAGTCGCTGAGCCCCCGAGGTCCTCGCAGCGCCCCTGACCGCGGCAGACCCAGAGACAGACCCCGGACCCGACGCGGGGGGACGGGCTGGTTTTGGGCTCCACGAACCCCCGGCGGGGCACGCCGGGTGGGGCGACGTGGTGGATTTCCACGGCGTCAAGCATGGCCCATAACGGGTACTCGTACGCGGTCTCCCGCCACACCAGCCCGATTTGTCCACAGCTCCGATCCCGCAGGGACACCGCCAGCCGGTGGTAGGCCCCGCGGACGCTCGGCCGCTTCAGAAACCGCCGTTCCTGTCGGTTTGCGGTCCAGACGTTCCCCTCGCCGATCACGGGCTGAACCTGGTTGACCGTCAGGAGGATCCCCCCCTGAATCAGCAGCAGGGCCCCGAGAAGGATCCCCCCCCGCCGTCCGAGAACGCCCTCCAGACGGGCGGCCACCAGCGGCGCCCCGACCACGAAAAGCGGCAGGTGGAGACGTGCGTGCCAGGGCTGCCACTTCAGAACCGCGCAGAAGAGCACGAACCCCGCCACGAGACCCAGCCCCATCAGGCGGTGGGAGGGGGGCGCCCGTCGAGCTCGTGCCGCCAGCCCGGCCAGCACCAGCAAAAGCAGGATCAGATGCAGGGGGTTCGAGGCCCGATCCTGGTTCGGCACGGTGCGCGTCACCCGGTACGCCGTCCCCGGCCAGGTCGTCCGGGGATCCTCGGGGGAGAACCCCATCCATCGATGAAGACGCTCAACCCCCGCCTCCACCACTCGATTGGCCTCGCGACTGGGCGTGTTCAACTGCAGCGTGAGGTTCCGCAGCACGTTCGAACCCACGGCGCGCGGATCGGCGGTGCCGTTCGCGTAGAGGTTGCGAACCGAACGGGACCCCAGCGGATGACCGAACGTCCCCTCCACCCGGACGAAATGCCCGGCCGTAAGGACCAGGGGAGCCAGCAGCAGGGGGATCGTCCGAACCAGCCCCCCTCGACGCCGCGCCGCCAGGACGAAGGCCACCGTCAGGACGATTGGAACCCCGTAGACGTACGCCGTTCCCTTGGTCAGGGCGGCCAGCCCGAGGAAGACCCCCCATCCGAGACGATCCTCCGGGCGGGCTGACTCGGCGCCGGTGACCTCCCACGTCAGGGCGGTGAGGCCCAGAAACCAGACGCTCAGGACGAGGTCGTTCTGGGCGGTCATCCCCTGAAGTAGACCCATCGGGAGGGTAAGAACGAGGAGGGCCCCGAGCGTCT
>CAZEBV010000114.1:0-7921 GCA_964510695.1 uncultured bacterium | reverse complement strand
CCAGCGGGTGATCGTGTTGGGACCCAGCACCCGGTCGTGATCCTCGACGAACGGGACGTCCTGATTTTTGCCGTAGATCTCCGAGGTCGACGCCAGGAAGACGGGGGTTTTGTCCCGGTTGGCCGCCTCCAGCACGTGTTCGGACCCCCGGAGGTTGGTTTTGATCGATTTTAGAGGGTTGTCGATGATGTACTGGACCCCGACCGCGGCGGCCAGGTGGACCACCAGGTCCCGGTCACGGACCATCTCGTGCACCAGGTCCCGGTTCAGTACGCTGTCGACCTCGAGGGTGAAATCGTCCCGATCCTGAAGGTGGGCAACGTTCTCGAGGCGGCCGGTGGAAAGGTCGTCCAGCACGGTGACCTCGTGGTCGTTCTCCAGCAGTTTCTCACACAGGTGGGAGCCGATGAATCCGGCTCCGCCGGTGATCAACGTTCTCATGGGACATCCTCCGGGATCCGGGAGGGTTCCGGGGTGCACGGTGTCGACCTTTCCCCGGTGGGGGAAGATGACAAGGATAGAGAAAGTCAGGCTGGAACGGTATCGTATCGGGCCTTCCGTGGGGGGAGGTCCGAAGCGGGGGTCGGGACCGCCGTCGTAACCATCGGCCGGATTCCTTCTGATCCGGCCGGGGACATAGGGGATCGGCGTGGGTGGCGTGCTCAAGTTTCAATCCGTGAAATTGGAGGTGCGAATGGTATATTAAAGCCTTGCCCTGTTCCCTGTCCGGTTACGATTCGTCCGAGGAGGCGCTGCGTTCATGGATAACGTCCCGGTGAATGAGTCCGACACGTCGGACGGTGATTTTGAAGACGTTCCCGTCAAAGAAATTGCGGTGGCCCTTTGGATGCGCCGGTGGATCGTCGTTCTGTTCGTGGCGGCCTCCGTTTCGGTGGGGTGGGCCTACGCCGCCTACCAGCCCACGGTCTACGTCTCCAGCGCAAATTTCGTGGTGGCCCGCTACAACCCGGTCACCCAGGCAACGGGGGGAGGAGCGGAGTGGCAGGGGCGCAACCTCCATGCGTTCTACGAGCCGGAGAACCAGAAGGAACTTATCGCTGAGATTTTTCAGAGCCGCCAGTTTTTGCGATCGGCTCTGGACGATATTTTCGAGGAGCCGATCCGGGACACGGCGGCCCGGGCCAGTCAGATACAAGACAACCTGACGGTCCGGTACGACGAGGAATCCCCTCACCTCCAGGTAACGTATCGAAGCACGGATCCGGATGAAGTCGTTCGGATACTGGCCGGGCTCCTGGAAGCCTTTCCGGATCACCTCGCTTCCCAGATTCGGACCAATCTTCGGACGACCCTTGAAACCGCCGAGCGGCTTCTCGAGCAGGAGGAGTTCGACCCGGCCAAACGGAACCAGCTTCGCCAGCGCATGCAGGAGGTTCGTCACGCCCTGATCGTGGAAGAGGTCACGGGCGAGAAATTTTCTATCTCGGTCATCGACGCCCCCGGGCTCTCCCGGTCCAGAACGTCCTTTCTCACCGCCACCTGGGTCGGGATCGCTTTCGGTCTGCTGCTGGGGGTTATCGCGGCGCTGGCCCTTCATTCCTGGGACACACGGTTCCATACTCGAGAGGAGCTGGAGGAGAAGACCGGCCTTCAGATCCTGGGGTCGATTCCCGAGCATCAGTCGGCCATGAACGGTCAGGTGCCCGACATCTCGGAGGATCCGCGTTCCTCCTTCGCGGAGGCCATTCGGCTTCTGCGGGCGAACCTGAAGTTCAAGGCGGTGGACAATCCGACGAACAGCATGCTTGTGACGAGTGCGCTGGAACAGGACGGCAAAAGCACTATCTCCGCCAACCTGGCCCGGGCTTATACCCTGGAGGGCATCTCGACGGTGCTGGTGGACCTCGACCTCCGGCGCGGGAAAATTCATCGCAGCATGGGCGTCGAGAACGATCACGGCGTCACCTCGGTTCTGACGGGCGACGTGGATCTTGACGGAGCCCTCACGTCCGTGGACGGTCTGGATGTGCTGACCACGGGACCCCTTCCCCCTAATCCCTCCGAACTTTTGAGTTCCGAAGGAATGGAGGAGTTGATCGAGGACCTCGAGTCCCGGTACGAGCGGGTCGTGCTCGACGGTACCCCCGCGCTGGGTCTGGCCGACATGATCGAGGTCAGCCAGCGCGTCGATTCCGTGTTGGTCGTCATCCGTGCGGAGAAGACCAACGAACGCCCCGCGCTGGACGCCATCGGCAGCCTTCGCGAGGTCGACGCCACCCTTCTCGGCGTGGTGTTCAACGCCATCCCCGAGGACGGCCAGGACTACTACGCCGGTTACAGCTACTATTACCAGGCCTACGATTATTACTCGTCCGCCGAAAGCGCGCCCTCGTGATCGATCTCCATACCCACGTTCTGCCGGGTGTGGACGACGGACCGAGGGACCTGCCGGAAGCCATCGAGCTGCTGAAGAGGATGCGGGACGACGGCGTGCGGGAGGTCGTGGCCACCCCGCACTTCCTTCCGGGCATGTACGAACCCGAACCGTCCGCCATCGACGACGCGCTCGAACAGATGCGAGGGGAAGTCCAGGGGGTTGAACTTCACCCCGGGCGGGAGATCCGGCTCGCGGGACCCGAGGTCGTGGAGCGGATCCGGGGCGGGGGGCTGGCTCCGCTGGCTGAAGCGGGCCGGTACGTGCTGATCGAGTTTCCCTTCGCGGGCATCCCCGTGTTCGGAGGCGACGCCCTGGAGCGGATCCACGACGGCGGCCTGATCCCCGTGGTGGCCCACCCCGAGCGCATCGCGGAGGTTCGCCGCAGCCCCGAGACGTGCGAGCGTCTGCTTGAAAGCGGGGGGCTTCTTCAGGTCAACGCCGGCAGTGTGCTGGGTCGGGGAGGGGAGGGGAACCGCCGCACGGCCCGAAAGCTCTTCCGGCGGGGATGGGTGAGTTTTTTGGCCTCCGACGCGCATCATCCCGAGACCCGTTCCCCCCGGCTCACGGAGGCCCTCGAGGTGCTCGAGAGCGAGTGGAAGATACCGCGTCCTCGCCGGTTCGTGGCGGACAACCCGCGTGCCGTCCTGGAGGGACGTGACCTCCCCACCGACGTTTCGTCCGCGTCGCCCTGACCGCTGCCACTTCTTAGCCTTCGTTGACCCGTTCGTGACCCCTTACCGTCGAGTGCCCCCCCGCCGCGGGCACCGTCTTTCGCCGGGAGAGAAGGGTTTCCTGACTCCCGGGTGAAACTGGACTGATCTTTCCGTTCGAGTTCAGGATGGCGATTTGGGTTCTCACAAAAAAACTGAACGGGACGCCGACGGAACCCTTCTCCCCCTTGATGGAGGGGAGGGCCGGGGAGGGAGTGACCGTCTGCGGATCCTCGACCCGGATCGTGGTGGAACCAGTCCCGTCCTCGGCCGGAGTCAGTACAGGCGTCTGGATCCCTGGCTTCTGTAGGCAGGCCGGGTCGGTCGTTTTCCATCCGCTCGAGGGTGTTCCTGCTCCGATTGGCTGCGGCGGACGCACCTTGAGCTCTGGGCTGTCGTTTTGTCCTGCGACTCCCGTCGCTACTGTTGTATCCACCCGGCGTCCCCCTCCATTGCTCCGTCGTCCAGCCCCATCCGGCCGAGGATCCCGGGCATGACGTCCCGCAGCCCCACCCCGTCGTCCTCGCGCGGGAAGCTGGTCAGCAGGGATCCGGCGATGTGCGCGGGGTCCACGCAGTGGTCCCCGCTCCAGGGGTTCTCGTTCATGCTGAGGGTCCGGCCCGTCATGCCGCCCAGCACGGAGTCCCAGGACACACGGTAGCCCGGGTTGTAGCCGACGAGGACGTCGGGACCGATGGGCACCTCCGGACCGTCGTAGACCGCCCCGGCCAGCCGCGCCCGGGACACGACCCGGTCGTCCCGTACGTCGTCGGTCAGCTCGACGAGCTCGTCGCGGATCGTTTGTCCGATTCGCCGGGCGTCCTCCTCGTCGAGGATCCCGTGTTTCTCCCGTCCCCGGCGGTTCAGGTAGATGCCCGCCAGCCCGAAGGCGTAGGCCTGGGTTCGATCCCAGTCCACGCCCCCGAACATCAGGCCCGCGTCGTCCGGGGAGGCCCCGTCCTGGAGGGTTAAATAACCCTGCTCGAACAGCCAGGTGTTCAGGTCCACCTCCCGGCGGAAGCTGTTGAACCCGTGGTCCGAGCAGATCAGAAGGTCGTCGTCGGGGCCCAGTTCGTCCAGCACCCAGCCCAGGATTCCGTCGAGGCGTTCGTAGTGACGGTCGATGACGTCCCCGTACCGGTCGGCTCCCTCCGCGGTATGCAGCGCGTGGTTCGGATCCCGGTGGCGCCACATCATGTGCTGGATCCGGTCGGGGATGTCGAAGACGAAGGTGAAGAGCCCGTCCTCGAAGCGGGTGAGCTCCCGTTTCAGCATCCGCACCCGTTCGTCCAGGACGGTGCCGGCCTGCTCGAGGAAAGCGACCTCCTCGACGCGCCCCTCCTTGAGCATTCCGGTGTCGGCCGTCAGGCCCAGCGTGTGGAAGCGGCCGATGTCCTCCGCCAGCTCCCCGGCGTATCCTTCCGGGTAGCTGATGGGGAACGCCGGGTCCACGGGCGAGACGTTGACCGGGCTGCAGTACAGTTCGAACTCCGGGCGAAGGGACTTGAGGTAAAAGCGGACCTGTCCCTCGGCGTCCACGGGCCCCAGGAAGGAGAACGTCACCGGGCACCATCCTGACCATTCGTTTTCGTGGAGGGTAATGGTCTCTGTGGGAGTGTGGACCCGGGCCGCGTCCCCGTCGGCCTCGAGCGTGAGTTCGGCCGTCGTGGGGGGACGGTCGCAGAGAAACGGGTTGGGCGGACCCTCCAGGACGACGTCCAGGTCACCGTCGGCCGGGTGCTCGATCACTTCGACGGTCCCCGCTCGGCTCGCGGCGTCGACGTCCTCGTCCGTGGTCAGGAAGACGAAGCTTCCCTGGGTGCCCTTCAGGTCGGGCACGCCCAGCCCCGAGAGCATTTTGCCCCGCACCGGTTCGGGGGGGAAACTGACCGGACAGCGGATGACGTGGGTCCGCAACCCCTGCCGGGAGGCCTCCGTCCAGAAGGCCGGCCCCGAGCGTCCCTGCTCCGTGTGTCCGGAGGAGAGGGGGAGCGAATAGGGGCCCACCTCGATCCGACGCGGCGCGTCGTGCTGGCGGGCGATCGACAGGTGCGGCTCGAGCGTGTCGGGGTCCCGGTGAAGGAAGTCGAAGATCCCGTGGACCCCGGGGTTGCTGCCGGCGATGAAGGAGGACCAGGCCACGGGTGAAAGGGGCATCCAGGTCGTTTCGAGCGGGGAGAATCCGCCCCGGTTGGCCAGCCGTTTGAAGTTGGGCAAATTACCGTTCTGAATGCCCGCCCGAACGAGTTCGGGGTCCAGCCCGTCCATGCCCAGGACGACGAACCGTTTGCCGAGATCGATCGGCTGCCCGAACAGTCGGCGCAGGGCGTTCACGAGTTGTCCTCCCGATCGAACAGAGGGTCCCCGTCCAGGGTGTCTGGAGCCGGCAGGTCGTAGTAGTTCAGGACCGTGGCGGCCACATCCGTGATATGGGGATCGGTTTCGTCCAGGGGCACGGAACTGCCCAGGACGCCGGGCACGAGGCTGTTGTCCACGATATGATCGCCGCTCCATTTGTTGAGGTTGTCCGACACGACGCCTTCGCCGTACAGGGTCCCCCGGGCGGAGGGCCAGGAGGTGCGGTAGTCTCGGTTGAATCCGAGGATCAGGTCGGGCCCGTCGTGCCAGTAGAGTCCCTCGTAGGCGTTTCGGCTCAGGCGGACGTTTTTGAGGATCGACCGTCCGGTTTTCGGATCGGTTTCGGCCTCGAGTTTCCGCTTGATTTCCCGGGCGAGCGCCCAGCGCTTCTCCGGCGGCACCGACCCTCGCCCCTCCCGTCCCTCCAGGTTCAGGTAGATTCCCGTGAGTCCCATCTGGTAGGCCTGAGTGTGTTCCCAGTCCACCCAGTGGCCGCGGCCCCGGCGTTTTCGGAAGAAGCGTCCCCGGCTGCGGGGACGGGTTCGATCGACCTCCAGGTACCCCTCCCGCTTCAACCAGTCGTTGACGTGGAACTGGCGCCTGAAGGAGGTGAAGCCGTGGTCGGAGACCACGAGCACGGGTGTGCTCCGGTCGACGCTGTCCAGCACCTCCCCGAGGATTTCGTCCATTTTCCGGTAAACCTCCGGGATGACCCCGGCGTGCAGCCGGGCCGCCTCCTCGTCGTAAAGCGGGTGCTGCTCGTCCCGGTGGCGCCACATCAGGTGCTGAACGCGATCGGTGGTGTCGAAGACCCCCACGATCAGCCCGTTGTCCTGACGGTGAAGCTCCAGGCTCAAAATGCGCCGCCGTTCGCGCATGCCCTGGGTGACCTGCTCCATGAAGGTCGTATCGTTGATGCTGCCCTCCTTGAGGGCCGCGTCGTCCTGAGCCATCCCCATGGTGTAGAAGTACCCCAGGCGTTTGGCGAGTTTCGGCGCGTAGGAGGCGGGATGGCTGATGGGCAGGTCGGGGTCCTTCGGGTTGATCTGAATCGGCGTCATGTACAGCTCGAAGGGGTCGGTGTCGTTGAGGTGAAACCGGGCGGCTCCCGAGGAAGTCATCCGCATGTCGGCCCACCCGGGGATCCGGAAGCCCAGGCCCGTCGGGAAGACCAGCTTTTTCCACTCGCTCCACTCGTTCTCACGCAGGGTGAACGTCGGCTCCGAGGGCAGTGACACCGCCACGCCGGTGTCGGATCGCCGCAGGGTTATGGGGATTTCAATCGGTTCGGGGCGATCGAGAAGCGTGTTGCGAGGGCCCTTGACCTGAGCCCGTGCCTCCCCTCGCAGAAACCGGACTCGCTGGATGTCCCCCGCTGCCTGTCGGGCGTCCTCCGGGGGCCGTTCGGCCCATAGGGAGTAGGAGCCCTGGGTTCCCCGCAGGTCCGGGGTACCCAGCCCGGAGAGCATTTTGCCCTCCACGGGTTCGGGCGGGAACGTCACCGGTACTCGTACCATCGTGGATTCGACCCCGTGGGCGGAGGTCACGTCCCAGAAGGGTTTCCCCTGCCGGTGGGAGTGGATGTCCGGGGGGGCGAGGGGCAGCCGGTAGGGTCCGGGTAGGGAGAGGTTCGCCGGCAGGCCCAGGAAGGACTGGGCGGCCCGGACCTCGGTAAACAGGCGGGGCGTGTAGTTGTCAGGGCGTCGGCCGATGAAGCCGAAGATGCCGTGCCGGCCCGGGTTGGTTCCCGTGATGAAACTGGCCCAGGACGTCGGGCTGATCGGGGGGTTGGGCACCTCGAGGTCGGTCACGGTCCCGCCGCGGCGAAGCCGCCGGAAGTTCGGGAGTTCACCCCGGTCCATCATGGTGCGTACGATCTCGGGGTCGATACCGTCCATCCCCAGGATCACCATCCGGGGGTGGTCCCGGCCGGTGTACCAGCCGTAGGCCAGACTGCCGGCGTACCATAGGACCACGGCGGCCAGGGCCAGGTAAAGGAACCACCGCACGGATCGCACCGGCACCAGGGTTCGCATCAATTTCCGGGTCCATTTCAGCGGGACCGCCACGAAGGCCACCAGAACGATGAGAACCGAAGCCGCCAGCAGCAGAGCCGTGGAGAAGAAGGCGAACCCGGCCCCGGGACCCACGTAGGCCGGCATCGTCAGAAGACTCACGTTCATGACGTCATGTTCCTTCCACTCCCGTTATCGAGGGCGGGTTTTCGCCCCCCCTGAATCGTATCGTGATGCCGCCGTGCGGGGATATGTCGGACACCGTTTCCCCCTCATCCGCCCTGCGGCACCGTCTCCCGCCGGGGGAAGGGATCGTCTCGGAATGTGGTTGTTCGCGTCCCTTCCTCCCCCTCGACGGGGGAGGATCGAGGTGGGGGTGAGGTGTTTGGCCGTTCGTTTTCCAGACGCCGCGGGGCCCCGGACGAAGTTGCCGTTCCCCT
>CAZEBV010000113.1:0-7986 GCA_964510695.1 uncultured bacterium | reverse complement strand
CAGAAGCCGCCGCTCGTGTTCGATGACCACCAGATCCCCTACTTCGAGGCCGCCTCGAGCCTGATCTTTCTTCCCCACTTCATCCCCCGATCCCTGAAGAACGACCTTCCTCCCTACGAGGGCCCCCTTCGCGAACGTATTCGAACCAGTTTCACCAAACTCGCGAAGCACTTCCGCAGCAACGCCGAGGTGATTCACGAGTACCTCCAGTACCTGGTGGGAAACCGCACACAGTTCAGCGAGGACGAAGTGGCCGATACAAAAGTCAACCGCCGCGACGTGGAGGAGGTGCGCACCTCCCTCCTCGCCCTCGACAACGAGCCGGAGGACGTCATTGACTCCGTGCTCAACCTCGCCCGTCTGGAACGATCGGGCCACACGCCCACCCAACCGTCCCACGGTGAACGGCAGGACAGTCTTTACCACCGGGGGATCCGGTCCGGTGACGTGCCCCTCGAACTCCCCGACCGTCACGACGGGGAACATCCCTATGAGCTCAGGCGGTACGACGAGGGCAACCGCGTTTTCTACGATCCCGATAATCAGACCCTGGAGGTCACCTTCGGGCGGCAGCCCGAGGACATCCTTCCCCATCTCCGCCGTCGATTCTCCCCCACCCTCGCCCGTTTCCTGGAGGACTTCCCCCGCCTGATCCCCGGCGCCTCCCTGCGGATCCCCCTGGACGGCGGGGGCACGGTGACGGTCCCACCGGGGTGGGTTCGGCGGGACGTGTCTTTCCCCGAGGCGGTGCTGCAGGAAGTTCGGCAGGCAGTCAGCAATTTCGCGGCGCCGTTTCACCTGCGAAACTACGTGACCGAATACCGAAGCTGGCTGGACGACCACCCCGAGGCCACCTTCCACGAGCGGGAGATCAAACGACAGGGGCTGATCTTTGCGAACAACCTGGAGGGACGGGAGATCCTCCAGTGCTACCTCGAAACCGAGTCCCCCGAACAACCCCTTCACGGGGCCCTGACCGACGTCGTCGACCACCTCTTGAGCAACCCGGAGTTTTTGGTCGACAAGGATCCCCTGAAAAGCATCAACGACCTGGTCGTGCACCTCGGCCACAAACACGGCCTCGTGGATCCACTCGGACCCGCCGACATCCCGGAGGACGCCGGCAACCCGGGAATGTACGAGGAGGTGTTCCGTCGTCTGACCCGCTCACTACCACGGGGCTCCTTCGCCGAAAGGCCCCACCCGGCGATCGCTCACGTGCGCTGTATGATTCGGCTGGGCGAAACCCTGGTGAACACGCTCGCCCCCTCTCACCGGTCTCTTTTCCGGTGCGCCGTGCTCCTGCACGATCTTTACCTGCTGGACCCGCGGCTGCTCGAGCTCGTGATGGACCCGAACGGTCGCTCGAACCGTCCGCTGATCCGAAAGGCCCTTGACCGACACGCCGATCGAAGCCGGGCGGAGTTTCACCGTCTGGTCGACGAGGGCCTGGACCTTCCGAACGACGTTCAGCCCACCGTGCTGGGGAACCTCCTGGCTCACCATCACCCCGACCGCTGGGACCACGATCCGGCGGGGTCCGCGCCGGCCCACCTCCAACAGCTGCTTCACGTGGTGGACCGCCTGGTGAGCTACGCCGACAAAACTCGCCCCGCGCGCTGGAATCAGGGGTCCCTCCAGCTGGAGGAACTGACCCCCACCTGGGTCCGTACCCAGATCGAACGACACGACCTCGATTCCCGGGCCGAACGGTCGCTGGGTGTCCTCCTCGAGACGTCGGTGGACCGGCTTCGCGTGATCGACCGGGTGACCGATCCGTTCCAGTGTCTGGCGAATGCCCTTCACCTGGCCGCCTCGCTTCACCACGGCCTCGATCCCCGGAACCCGGACCTTCTGAACGATCTTCGTGACCGTCACGGCGAGGAGGTCGTGGACGGGATCTTGGAACGGGTCCTCGAATCCAATCTGCCCGCGAGGGAAAAAGTGAGGCTCGTCCGCCGCATCGACGACCCGGCCGGCCTGTTCGCACGCCACGGCGAGGAGGACTACACCTTCGTCAACGCCAGTCCCCATCCCATCCAGCGGGCCCGGCAGCTGATCGAAGAACACCTGGCCCGCAACCGTCGGGTGATCCTCGTGGGGTTTTTTCCCCGGGTGACCAAGGCGTTCCGCCGATTCCGGGAGGCCAACCCCGATCTTCCCGAGAAAGACCTGCGGAGGATCGTCGCCATCAGTGGCCCCCGCCGCCTTCAGTTCATTCGACACAGTTACCCCTACGAGGCCGACTTCGAGCGCCCCTTTCACCACACCATTCGGGCCTTCCGGAACCGCCACGGAATCGACACCCCGTACTGCTTCGTGCCCTTCATGACGTTTTTCGAGGCCTATTCGCCCACCGCCGAGGCCACGACCCGGATCCGTGAACTGGAAAAGGCCTCGGACCTCGAGGAACACCGGGCTCCGGACCGGGTCCAGGAGGAAGCCCGACGGTTCTCGGAGTGGAAAAACGACGGAAACGCCGGTGACGTGGACCACGTCGAGGACGAACGCCTCCGGCGGGTGCTTCTCAACGACTTCAGCAACCGGGAAGTACTCTACTATTATCGGGAGACACTCGAGGATCACCCGGACGTTCGCGCCGCCCTGAAGGACGTACAGGGGGCCCTCCAGGAGAACCCCAACTACCTGAGCGAACGGAATTCCCGATACAGCCTGCATGGGCTGATCCGATCACTCAGCCAGATCCATTTCTACCCGAAGCACCGCGGCGGGGTTTCGGACCGACTCGAGGCGGTTCTGGAATCGTTCGAGATCACCCGGCCCGGCCCCCTCCACCGCCTTCTGGAACGCCCCGGAGCCGAGTTCGACTTCCTGAAGCACACCCTGATTTCCGGATTGGAGGTTCTAAACGCCCTGCCCGGGGATCGGGATGACATTTCGGACTTCAGCCTGGCGTTCTCGACCCTGTCCCCCGTCCTCCTTTGTGAGGATCCAAACCTGAAGGACTACCTGCTTTCCCCGGAGGACATTTCCTACCATCGGACGCTCAGACGTCGATTGCTGGAGTACTCCCCCGCCCTGATCGAGCGGCTTCGGGGCTCCGAGGTTTACGGGGACCTGCCGGTGGCCCGGCGTTCGGAGGTTCGCTCACTCCTGGAGAAACAGATCCCCCCCGGGGCCTACAGCTCGGTTCAGACGGCGCTTTTCCTGGCCCTGTACGGGGATTTCAGCCGCGTCGAAAACTGGGAGCGAGGGCGCTACCGACTGGCGAGCCACGACCTCAAGGCCGCCCTTCCTTCGCTGGCCTCCGCCGTCGACCGGGTCACCGGCGGGGCATCGTCGACGTTCTTCCGGCGGGTCGATAACTGGGCGGACGAGCCGTCATCCGTCGACCTTTTGAACGAGCTGGCCGGTCCTGCCCACTCCTACATTTACCTGTTCAACGCTCTCAACCTGGCGTCCGACCTTCGTTACGGCCTCTTCCCGCAGGGACTGAACACCTTCCAGAACGCCCGTCGCCTCTTTGGCTCAACCCGGGTCAACCGGGTTCTGAACGGTCTTGTCCGATCCCGACTGTCGGTCGTGAAGGCGGTTAAAATCGCCCGGAAAATCCGATATCTGGCGGCGGCCATGAGACGGGTGCCCCACGAGGTCCGGGAGGTTCGTTTCCTCGACCTGGATCGCCCGTGGGGGGGGCACATCCCATCCGACGTCCCACCCGACCCCGGTACGGCCGTCATCCTGACAGGGGACTGTCGAAACGTCCTGGCCACCTGGAACACCTGGCGGCGGGAAGAACAAAGGCCGCCGGGTTCCCTTTACTGTCTGGTCGGCGAGGAGTACCCGCTTTTCCTGAAGGACACCGACCTGGCCTGCTCCGGACTGCTCAGGGAGCGTATCCGAAGCCACCGGCGGGAGGAAGCCCTCGAAGGGCGGCATCGGCTTGTTCCCGCCCGCGTGCTGCTGGACGACCTCGAGTCGTGTCTCACGGTGACCACGGCCGTCGGCCGGGATCAATCGGAACCGGATCCGGCCACGCCGTTCCTGAGGGCCTACCTGGACCTCTTCGAAACCGGATCCTCAGCTTGAGGTTTCACCCCGGGCGGTTTCCTTCCCGGTCCCGTCCCTCCCGCGGCCCATTCCCACGGGATCCACGTGTGTCCGCCCACCACCAGAGCCCCCCGGCGAGACCGGCCTGACCGGCGGCCCAGAGCGCGGCGACCAACGGCGTGGACCCGACCCCGGCCCCCGCCGTGAGGACATCCAGCAAAGCCGGTCGAAACACGATGTCTCCACCCCGGACCCCGACGCGAACGGCCACCGGACCCACCCCGAGGGCCATCATGCAGGCCCGGGGGAACGGGGCCCTAAAAAGCTCGGCCAGAACCCGACCGAGCACCGCACCCAGCACGGGGAGGAAAACCAGCTGGAGCTGGCTTAACAGGTGGACGACACGGGGAATCATGGGCGGTCTGGCGGACGACCCTCCCGGTGTGGACCGATACTCCCCGCAGGCACGCTATGCTACACTGAAGCGGTGAAGTCGGATTTTGCACGAGGGAGAATCGACATGCTGGGCGGCCTGGGCTGGACGGAAATCGTCATGATCGCGGGCGTTGTGATCATTTTCCTGGGCGGTGGCAACCAGCTTCCACAATTCGCGCGTTCCCTGGGGAAAGCCCTGCGTGAGTTTAAGACGTCGTCCGACCCCGAGCAGGATCTCCCCCCCGACCCCGCCGAAACCGAGGAAACGCCCCCCCCGGAATCCTCCGAAGCCTGAAAACACTCCCCACCCGGGGAGCTTCCCCGGGGTCAGCGGACTCACGGGAAGGAAACCCGAGCGCGGCCGCCCCGGCTGATCGGGACGGCCGGCGGGAAGGAAACCCCTCTCAGGCGAGCGGTTCCTTGATGCGCTGGTAGCGCTCGTTGACCGCGTCCCAGTCGACGTTGTTCAGGACGGCTTCCAGGTACGCTGAGGAATCGTTGGCGAAATCCATGTAGTAGGCGTGCTCGTACATGTCGATGGTCCAGATCGGAATGCTTCCCCAGACCCCGCCCTGGTCGTGAGCGTCACAGAGGAAATTGTGAATCTCACCGTCCATTGGATCGTAGGCGGTGACGACCCATCCGCGGTTCTGGGCGATCGACCCCGCGGTGGCCTTCGCGTCCTCGATGAAGTTCTCCCAGGATCCAAAATCCTCCTTGATCTTCTCGGCGACCTCGCCGCTGGGTTCGCCGTCACCGCCGAGCGTATCGAAGTAAAGCTCGTGGAGGATCGCCCCGTCGGCCACGTAGGTCTCCTTTTTCTTCAGGGCCCGAAACTCGTCCGTGCTTTCGGTCGGAGCCCGATCCAAAGATTCTTTAACGGCGTTCCGTTTGTTGACGTAGCCGTCGTACAGGCGATCGTGGTGGACCTCCAGGGTATGAGCGGAAATGCCGTCCTTTTCGAGCGAGTCGTAACCGAACTTCAGGTCCTTGGTCTCGTAGGCCATCGTGGTGAAACCTCCCGGTGAGGATGGATGAAAACGGTCCTTCGACGGATCGACCTTAAATCTACCGCGCCCTCCGCAGCACTGTCAACGACGTTTAGTCCGGCCGCTCGCCGGAGGCCAGCTTCGTGCAGTTCACGTACTCCCGTACGATCGTCGCCCCCCCGGACACCGTGTAAAGGTAGACGGTGGGATCGTAGTCGTCGAGCCCGGAGGTGGTTTTGATCCGGGCCACGTCGCGGCCCCGATCGTGCAGCCAGTTCAGGGCCCGGCCCACCAGCGCCGTACCCAGTTTTTTTACCCCGTAGTTGTATTCCGCCAGCATGCCCCACTCGAAAGTATCACCCTCCGGTCGATCGAGGGCGTCGCAGGCGGCGACGATCTCACCGTCCCCGTCCCGGGCCAGGAAAAAAACCTGATCGTGGGACTCGTCGAACCCGGCCAGTCGCTCACGAACCCGCTGACGCATCTCCTCCCGGAGCTCCTCGGATTCGGGCGGATCGGGATCCCCGCCGTACTCCACTCGGATCCACCTCATGTCCTCCTTGTATTCCTTCCAGAATCGCCAGTATGGCTGGTAGCTTTCGAGGATGAACGACGTAAGTTCGTCACGATCCGGCGCCCGGGTCGACTCGAGGGTTACCCCGTCGGGGTCCGGCAGCTCCATCGGGGCGTTTTCCCGGAGGTTCCAGGCCAGGTCCACGGTCTTCCTGGAGGACCAGAATCCGCAGCGAAAGAAATACTGGGTCCACCCCTCCCCGTCCTCCATTACGGCGTCGATCCGTCGGACCCCCTCCTCCTCGAAGAGCCGCCTCTCCCCCGCACGGATCAACCGCTCCTCCAGCCCGCGGTGGCGGTTTTCTTCCTCGATCTGCAGGTCGCCCAGAAACCCGTGATCCCGTCGATCGTCCACCCGGACCGCCGAGCGGATCGCTCCGAGGATGTCCTCACCCCGGCACGCCAGGTGCACTCGGTTGCGGTGGTAGTCGATCATGTTGAGCTCACGGTTCGTGCCCCGAACGTTCCGGGGTACCTCCTCCATGGGCCGCAGCTCGATCTCGTCGTCGGTGAACTCGGTCTCGGGGGTGGAGGTGGTCACGAATGATCTCCCTGGCGCTCGGGTGGCTTGGAACGGAAACTATCGGGGACAAAAGACGTTCACAACCGTAAATCTCGTGGTCTATCGTGGCAAGCAGGCCGACCAACGACCTTGGGGGTTTCCTTCCGAGGCACGGTGACCATAATGAAAGCACGACATCGGCTCCGAATCCTCGAACCCCCGTGTCGGACCGTCCGAACGTGCCTTGTCCGGATTCGACGGTTCGCCGGGAGGAGGTCCTCCGTGCATCCCCCGGTCGGAACGGTCGCTGCATCCCGGCTCTCCACGACGCTCCCCCCCCTACCAGGCACATGAGCCTGGACCCCCGTCTGGCCCTGGAAACCGCCCGTGAGGTGGGCGTGGGCGTCGGAATCTACCGCGCGGACGGCCGGTTCGTCTGGGTCAACAAAGCCTACGCCTCGATGCTGGAGTACGATCAACCCCAGCTGGTCGATCGGCCCATCTGGACGGTGAACCCGGACTTCCAGAAGGAGTCCATGGAGGCGTTCTGGGACTCGATTCCCGAGGGGGATACACGTTTCTACGAGGGAACCCACCGACGTGCCGACGGAACCGAGGTCCCGGTGGAGATGGTAGTCACCCGGATCACGCACGAGGGCACCGGTTACCACGTGGGAACGGTCCGGGACATCACCGCCCGTCGGCGCGCCCACGAGGCCCTCCGGGAGAGCCAGGAACGGTTCGAACAGCTCGCCAACAACACCGATCAGCAGTTCTGGCTGGTGGACGCCGACTACGAGGAGGTCGTGTTCCTCAACCGGGCCGCCCGGGATTTCTGGGAGGACCACTTCGAGAACGAGGACAACCTGCTGAAGGCGCTGGAGGAGGCGGTGCATCCCGAGGATCGTGAACGCCTCATGGAGGCCGCAGAACGGGTCCGGTCCGAACGGGTCGAGCTGGAGTATCGTGTCAGTCCCCCAGGGGAGGACTACCGCTGGTTCCAGATTTCCGGGTTTCCGATCCGGGATGAGGCGGGCAGCCTGTATCGGGTGGGGGGCATCGCCAGCGACATCACCGAACGCAAACGGATCCAGGAGGCCCTCCGGGAGAGCGAACAGCGATTCCGGGAGCTGGCGGAGAACAGCGAGCTTCAGTTCTGGATGTCCGATCCGGATTTCGAGGGCACCATCTTCCTCAACGAGGTCGACCGGGACTTCTGGAGCGACTTCTTCGAGGACCGGGACGACCTCGCCGAGGCTCTCGCCGAACGAATTCATCCCGAGGACCTGGACCGCTTCCTGGAGGGAGCCGGGCGGATCCATGAGGAACCCGCCGAAGCTGAGGTTCGGATCCGGACCCCGGACCACGACTACAAGTGGTTCCACGTAACCGGCTTCCCCATCCAGAACGAACAGGGTGAGGTGTATCGCCTGGGCGGGGTCGTTCGTGACATCGACGAACGAAAAAAACAGGAAC
>CAZEBV010000112.1:0-7995 GCA_964510695.1 uncultured bacterium | reverse complement strand
AGGCACCCTGGTCGTCACGGATTGGTGTGATGATTACTGGGCCTGCCGGATCTGCGATTACTACCTGCGTTTCGTCAACGAGGCCCACATCCGGACGTTCGGAAGCCGGGACCTCCGCCGGCTGCTGGTGGAGGCCGGGTTCGTGGATATCACCCTGGACACCTTCAAAATCGACTGGCTTTGGGGACTGATGACCGCACGGGCGAAACTCCCCTGATCGAACCCCGAAACCTCCGGACGGAACCAACATTCCAGAACTGATCCCCTACCACGGGCCGGGAAAGATCCCTCCCTACTCCTCGTGAAACAGACCCCGGGGTACTTCGACCCCCTGTTCCTGCAGTTTCTGGAAGCAGTTCGGACGCACACCGGTGGCCTTCATCTCGCCGATGACCCGCCCGTCCTCCATCCCCTGCTGGTCGAACTCGAAGACGTCCGCCCGGGTGATGGTGTCGCCTTCCATCCCCTGGATCTCCGTAATCTGCGTGATCTTTCGAGAACCGTCCCGCAGCCGGGCCTGCTGGACCACCAGGTCGATGGCCGATGAAATCTGCTCCCGGATGGCCTTCTGAGGCAGCTCCATGCCGGCCATCATCACCAGGGTCTCCAGGCGGGAGAGCGCCTCACGCGGGTTGTTGGCGTGAAGGGTCGTCAGTGAGCCGTCGTGGCCGGTGTTCATCGCCTGAAGCATGTCCAGGGCCTCCGCCCCCCGACACTCGCCGACCACCACGCGATCGGGCCTCATCCGAAGGGAATTTTTCACGAGTTCCCGCATCGTGACCTCCCCCTCCCCCTCGATGTTGGCGGGACGGGTCTCCATGCGGACCCAGTGCTCCTTCTGCAGCTGAAGTTCGGCGGAGTCCTCGATGGTCACGATCCGTTCCTCGTTGGGAATGAACCCGGACAGGCAGTTCAGCGTCGTTGTCTTGCCGGAACCGGTGCCGCCGGACACCACGATGTTGAGGGCCCCGTCGACACACCCCCGAAGGAACTCCGCCATCGATTCGGTCAGCGTGCCGAAGTCGATCAGGTCCTCGATGGTGAGCGGGTCCTCGGCGAACTTCCGGATCGTGACCGTGCCGCCGTTCAGGGCCAGGGGCGGCACCACGATGTTCACACGGGACCCATCCGGAAGCCGGGCGTCCACGTAGGGACTGGTCTCGTCCACACGCCGCCCCAGCGGAGCCACGATTCGCTGAATCATCTCCGCGAGGTGTTCCTCATCGTTGTAGCTGACGTTCGTCAGCTGAAGCCGGCCGTCCCGCTCCACGAAAATGGTGTCGTACCCGTTGATCATGACCTCCGTGACCTCCGGGTCGTCGAGCAGCTCCTCGATGGGTCCCAGACCCAGAATCTCGTCGAGGAGGTCCTCGAGCATCCGCTCGTGCTCGTCCCGCCCCAGCTCGACGCCGTCCCGGGAACTTTGCTCCAGCAGCATCTCCTCGACCTGCGGACGAAGCACTTCCCGCTGCTCCTCGGGATCCGCCTCCCGGATCAGATCCGAATCCATCTCATGTACGATCCGCTCGTGGACCTCCCGCTTCAGGTCCCGCTTCGTGGTGGACGTTCCCTCCGAGTTCGTCTCCCGTGAACTCCCGTTCGGCGACGGGCTTTCCTTCGCTTCCGTGACCGTGTTCAAAAGCGACATCGTCTCGTCCTCCCTGAGTGATTGCTGGGGCTCCTGCGAAGTGAAAAACCGTTCCGTTCAATGGCCCCTCCCGGGGCGTCGACCGTCCCCCTCCGGCTTGGGATGAATCACTTTCCGTCCGCTGCGTCAACAACAATACGCGGCTCCGCACGGGACCCTTACGGAGGAATACTCCGGCAGCATGACGGAAAGTCCGGTGAAAGGATCCTCGGGGGGCAACCGGGGACCGAAAGGGACCCGGGGCGACATCTCACGGACGGGAGGGCAATCGCGAGGGCTCAGGAAGGGAAGGAAACGCCGGGAAGGGGTCGACCGGGCCGATAAACCCCGGCCAGCCGTTTCTCACGTCGACCGGGACACGGGGCCGGACCCGCCCGTTCAGTCCCTCACGTCGGTCGGGGCAGGGTCTCCCCGGATCCAGCCGGTCAGGCCCGGGGATCCAGCGTCGAAGCCCAAGCGTTCGTCCGGTTTGCGGGGGGGTCGTCTAAGCTCCTGGGCCTCCCGCTAGGATTCGGAGGACTGCATCAGCTCAATCAGGGCCTCCATGCCGTCGGAGGCATCCTCGTCCTCTTCCATCCAGGCCTCGATCCGGCCGGCGAGAAGGTTCGAGAACGTATTGATTTTCTCAAGCACGTCCTGTCGAGCTTCCTCGCGAATCCGGCTGACCTCCTCCGGGGAGACGGCCTCCTCCAGCTGGATCTCGAGTTCCTCGACCCGATCCTCCAGCCGTCGGTTTCGTTCCGTCACCCGGCGGTTCTCGGCCTCGAGTTCCTCAATGCGATCCCGACTGTCACGCTCACCGCGGCCGGAGCTCTCACTCTCCCGGGTCACCCGCTGATCCGAAACGGACGGCGCGGGCTCGCCCCCGGGCTCCGCCGGTTCCCGCACCGGCGGATCGGAACGGGTCGAGGCGGACGCTTCGTCCTCGTCCAGCATGGACTGAAGGACCGGGGACTCCCTGAGGGCCACGGCCAGCGCTTTCCCGTTGACCTCGTACCCGGAATCCTCCCCCTCCCCGGTTTCCTGGTAGGGCACCTTCCCCTCGTCCAGCATGGACAGCACCCACGAATCGGAGCGTCCCAGCATCTCGGCGAGGCCCTCGACGCTCCAGGTCTCCCGCTCGGCGAACTGCGTCCGGTAGGCCTCCAGTCGCTGCTGATCCATCGCCATCACCCCCGATGGATTCGACCGCTCGATCGGTCACAGGGGACCGTCACGCCGACCCGCGCATCCCGTCCCGGGCAAAAAGAATTATAACGGACCGTGTTCCTCCACGAAGCCGCGGATCGATGACGGCGATCGGAATGCTCCCATCGAGATCCCTCGACTCCGAGGCCCCCGGCAGCTCCCGGGCGACGTTACATCTCCGAGGAACCCAGGTGCACCAGGGTCACCCGGTAGGCCTCACCGTTCTGGTTGGCCTTGGCCTCGACCGAGCCTGCGCTTCTCGCCCGGTCGAAGAGATCATCGGAAACAAGAAGATCCGCGTCCCCGTTGAAGCTGTTCACGATCGTCGACATCGTCGCACCCCCTCCTGACTCAGGTGTTCGCCGCGATGGAACGGCCCGTGCTCACCCGCTCATAATAATAGTCCCCACGCTCTCACGAGGGAGGATTCCGGTGATGGGGTAACCGCTCCGCCTGCTTCCGGCCTCCCCCGGGGCCGCTGAACACTCCCGTCCGTCTTTCGGGGCGGGCGAATCGATGCTCTGTCCGCAGCCTCCCATGAGAACCACCAACACAACCCCACCCCCTTCGACATTTCAAGAATTCTTGAAATGTCGAAAGGACATTTCGGGTCCGGACAAGGCAGGGTGAACGAACGACCTCTGCCCCGGCGATCGGATCGATCAGGGGTGAACACGACGTCCCGGAGCCCAGCCCGATCCCGCCACACGACGTGTCCATTCGGAAACTCCGACAGAAGTCCCTCGTCCACGGCGGCCAGCGGACCGTCCGGCACGATCCGAAACGGACGTTGCGGCCTTCCAAACCGGCCTGACCCCCCCTGGCGGGCCTGCGGGCCCGGTGACCCGGATGGCGCCACCGGGGGGGCACGGGTCCCCTCCGCGTAAGCAACCGCTCTACAACACTCGAACCTCAGGTTCGCTCGACCGAAGCCCGCACCAGGAGCCGCGGCAGCTCGAAGGACTCGATGCCCTCTCCGCCCGCTCGAATCCCGAAGGTCCGACGGACCGAATCAGGGGCCTCCGTAAAGGCCGCCCGGAGCTTTTCCCGGCGATCCCGGGGCGGATCCTGTCGGGCGATCCATTCGCCGTAATCCAGCCGACGCGACGTGCGGCGAACGTCACGGATCACGAGGCCGGCGGCCCGGATCCGCCGCTTCCACTCCGCGGGACGGTAGGATCGCACGTGCGTGGGGTCCCGCCACCGTTCGACCCGGTTGATCCACCGATCCAGCTCGGGGTCCTCCGGTGCCACGGTATCCACCAGCACGAAGATGCCCCCCTCCTCAAGCACCCGCACGGACTCCCGGAGGAAGCCCTCCACGCCCTCGAAGTGATGCGCCGCCACCCGGCAGGTCAGCGCGCTGAAGGACGCGGCCGAAAACGGGAGTGACTCGGCCCGCCCCACGGTGACCGTCAGGTCTCCCTCGACCGATCGAGCCAGGCGGGCCATGGTCGGCTCCGGATCCAGGGCCATCCCCCGGGTACACCCCGCTCGAAGCAGCCTCCGGGCCACGTGCCCCGGACCGGAAGCCACGTCGAGGACACCATCCCGACGCCCGACCCATCGCGCGATGGCCTCGAGGTCGGGTCCCGCCCGGTGCACCTCGCTGTGCAGGTAGGCTTCGGCCCGGTCGCCGAAACCGCCTCCGGGATCGGGGACCATGACGGATGGCTCCTCCACGACGGGTTGGACCTTCGCCTTTCATCCCGTCCGTGCCGGAACGAACAGGGCCCGACCGGGACGGATAGAATACCGTTTCCCCACCGGCGGCGGCATGAAATTCACGGCGGCCCGCGCCGGCAGCGGAGCCCAACGACGAGCAAGGATCCCGGGACGTCCCGGCCCCGAGGTGAAGACCAGCCGACCGAATCCGGGAATGAAACAGTGGTGTTCGGGGCTTGATAACATATAGTGTGCCCAGGGAACCCTGAAAGCCCCATCGGGGGACGACCAGTCTCTCATGACGATCATGGTTTCGCCGGATGTTGCGCGGCACGTCCCGGGCCACGGGGGGCATCGCACACCATGATTCCTGAATCGGACTCTTCCATCGCCTCCCTGATCGAGGACCTCCCCGGTTTCGTCTACCGATGCCGAAACGACCGTGACTGGACCATCGTCTACGTCAGCGACCAGGTGGAAGCCCTGACCGGCTACGCCCCCGGCGAACTGACGGAAAACCAGGCGTGCTCCTACGGTGACCTGATTCATCCCGAGGACCGGAAGAGGGTTTGGGATGAGGTCCAATCGGCGATCGAGGACGGGGACTCGTTCGAGCTGGAGTACCGGCTTCGCACTCGCGAGGGGGACGAACGCTGGGTCTGGGAGCAGGGTCGAGCGGTCCGGGAGGACGACCAGGACGAATCGTACCTGCAGGGGTTCATCCAGGACATCACGAACCGCAAACAGGGTGAACTGGAGAACGACCTGTTCGGCCGGATCTCGAAACTCGTCAGCCAGAGCTCGGATTACGCCTCCTCGGTTTCGGGTGCCGTCCGGGAAATCTGCCGCGCGACGGGGTGGGATTACGCCGAACTATGGATCCTCCGGTCCGGGGGAGAGGAGGAAATGTCCGCCGAAGTTTACCACAACCCCGAGAACGGAGACCTGGAGGCGTACTGGGAAGAAGCGCGTGAGGCCCGGGTCGAGAGAGGGCACGGTCTGGTCGGTCGGGTCTGGGAATCCGGCCGGTCGGAGTGGCTGGAGAAGGTCTCGGGGCACTCCGGTTTCCTCCGGTCCGATCAGGCCGAGGCGCCCGGCCTGGAGACGGCCCTCGGGGTGCCCTGCCTGTCCGGCAACACGGTGGCCGGCGTCCTGGTCGTCTACCTGAAGGAGAAACATCGACGGGACCTGCGAATGATCGAACTCCTCACCACCCTCGGCGAGCAGCTGGGCACGCTGCTCAAGCAGAAGCAGCTGGAGACCAAACTGGCCGACCGCGAGACCCTCTACCGCCAGATCCTGGAGAACGTCCAGGTGGACCTGTGGATGATGGACCCGCAGCTGGAGAGCTTCCTCTACACCAACCCGGCCTTCGAGGACACCTGGGACGACTACTTCGAGGACGCGGAGGATCCGGTGGAGGCCTTCCTGCGGACCGTCCACCCGGAGGACCGGGAGCGGATCCGCCAGGCCGTTGCCGACCTCCCGAAGACCACGGGCTTCGACGAGCGGTTCCGTCTACAGCGTCTCACCGACGGGGAACTGCGCTGGTTTCACCACCGGGCGTTCGTCGTCTCCGACGCATCGGGCGACCCCGTACGGGTGGTGGGCTTCGGCGAGGACATCACCGAAACCAGACGGCATCACCTGCAGCTAAAGCGCACCGTCGACGAGAAGAACACCCTCCTCCAGGAACTCAACCACCGGGTCAAAAACAACCTGCAGCTGATCATCAGCCTGATCAACCTCCAGAAACGGAACCACGGGAACGAATCGATGATCCGTGAGTTCGACGACATCAAGAACCGCGTGTATTCGATGGCCCTGATCCACGAACTGGTCTACGAACAGGCAAGCCTGTCCGACCTCAGGGCCGACGAGTATCTCATCAAGCTCATCGACAGCATCTTCGACACCGCCGTCCCGTCCTCCCTGGACCTTCACCGGGAGGTCACCGTGGATCCGGTCCCCCTGAACGTGGAAACCCTCCTCCCCTGCGGGTTGATCCTGAACGAGCTGCTCACCAACGCTCTCATGCACGCCTTCGACGGGCGGGAGGAGGGCAGAGTCGATGTCCGGTTCCACCAGGACGAGGACGAACGGCTTGAATTGTTCGTGGCGGACGACGGAACCGGGTTTGAGGAGGGGAAGAACTTCGAGGACGTTTCCTCGATGGGGCTTCGCATCGTCGAAACCCTGGTGGAGGATCAGCTCAACGGCCGAATCAGCCTGACCCACGACGGAGGGCTCGAATACCGGATCCTCTTCGAGAAGAAGAGCCCGTCATGACCGCTCCGTCGACCCGAAGCGGCGTGGAAGGCGGGCAACTCCAACGTCGTTCAATCGACATCCACGGCGAACAACTTCCAAAAAGGAGAGAACTCCCCCGGAACGGGACGTGAACGACCCTCCCGGAAGGATCTCAGCAAGAATATGCACTCGATGTGGTACTTTACCCCGGAAAATCCCAAAATAACTGATATATGTTGTCAATACTTCGTTTCTCTGATTTAATATTGATCATTCAATCCCTGAAAATGAACATTCAACGGTTTCACCATCCATCGGGAGGTTCTGTGTCATGTCCAACGGCAGTGGCGTTCAGCTTACGATCAGCAGCGAGGCCGACGAACTCCGCGAGAAGGTGCGCACCCTGCAGGCGGAGTTCGGGATCGAGGAGGAGGGGGGGGACACTTCCACCGCCGGCGGAGGCGGCCTTAAAAGCGCCCTGAAGGACCGGGTGGGCCAGAAGGCGGCTCGCTTCGTCACCGTCCAGGACTACCTTCAGAAGGCCTACGAGACCACCAAAGAACTCACGAAGGAATTCCCGGAGGGAAAATCGCGTTCCTACATCATGAAGGAAGCCGGGCTGGACGACGACCTGGAAACCGACGACATGCAGAGCCTGTTGAGCGTGCTCCAGCTCGGGGGGCTGGTGGAACGCAACAAACGAAAGTGGCGAAGTGCCTGACCGCGACCGGGACCTCGTCCCCGCCCGGTTCACTCCCGGGCGGGGCCCGTGGTCCTGATCGGAACGCCGACGGATCGACCTCGCCTTCAACCCCCGGCCGACGGCGGGAAACCCCGGCCGACGGCGGCCGCTTGGGGCGGTCGAGAGGCCCTCAGCCCTCCTGGGCCTCCGCGGGCGGACGAAGCAGCTCGTAGGACGGAACCCCGAGTTCTCGGGCGATAGCATCCAGCGTGTCCAGGGCGGGTTTCCGTTCGCCGCGTTCCATCATGCCGACGTAGTTGCGGTGGACTCCGATTCGGTCCGCGAGGTCCTGCTGGGAAAGATGACCGTCCTCGGAGCCTCCGTTCTTCGTCCGAAGACGACGGAGGTTCTGTCGGAAGTGCTCGGCGGAAGTACCCACAGCAAATCACCCAATCAAAAGGGAAATAAAGGTATACGAACTCCTCGGAGGGACGGTGTTGATACGGGTCAGGTGAGAAAACTGACGTCCGGGCTCCGTCCTACCAGTGACAGGCAACGAAAG
>CAZEBV010000111.1:0-8169 GCA_964510695.1 uncultured bacterium | reverse complement strand
TCCCACGCTCACGGTCAAGGTTTATCCTGGCTGTGCCTACGTCACGGCGGCCGTGCACGCGGCCCTGCGGGTTCGTGAGAAACTCGGGCGCGACCTTCGTCCCGACGACGTGCGGACCGTCGAGGTTCGAGGGTCCCTTTTCACCACGAAAGTTCAGCAGCTCACCGAACCCTACGTTCGCGGCCCCGAGAGCCCCCTGGCGGCGCTGAATTTCTCGGTTCCCTACAATGCCGCGGTGGCCCTGGTGGACGGTGAACATACCCCGCGCCAGTTTCAGCCCGATCGGGTGGACGACCCTTCGCTGTGGTCCCTGGCCGACCGGGTGGGGGTGGTCCACGAGACCGACCTGACCCTGGCGGCGCTGACGTCCGAGGTGCCCGTGGGGGCCATGCTAGAGCAGGTGGGATGGAGGGCGCTTCCCTATGCCCTGAAGACGGTGGGACCCATGGCTGTGCTGATGAATTTTCCCCTGTTTCTTCGCCTGGTGGCGGGATCGTCCGAGATGTCCCTGGAAGGGGCCGAGAAGAACATGGGGGCCGAGGTGCGCGTGACCCTCCGTGATGGACGCTCCGAGCGTCACCGCTGCGAGCGTCCCCCCGGGTTCGCGGGGGACGATTTGGAATCGATCTCCGAGCGTGCCGAGCGCAAACTGCGGGAGGCCGTGGGGGCCGCCGCGGCAGGCGAGGGGGGGCATCCACCGGAGGCCGACACCCTGGTGTCGTGGGTGAAAAACATGGGGGATCGAGGGGCCACCCCCTCCCGGGATCCGGAGGAGACGGGGTGAGGGAGCCTCGACGGGTGGGGGTCCTCGTCAACCCCGCCTCGGGAGCGGGGCGGGGGGAGCAGTTCGCAAAGCGCCTGTCGGACCTGTGGCCCTCGCGCGAATGGTCCCGCTGGCGGCTGGACGGGACGCTCGACCTGGACGGGCTGGGGTCCTTCGTGGAGAACCTGGACCTGCTGACGATCGTGGGGGGAGACGGGACGGTGGGCAAGGTCGCCTCTTCCCTGAAGGCGGCCGTGGAGGATCCCCCACCGCTGGTCATCGTGCCCGCCGGCCGAGGCAACAGCGCCTACCGCCACTACTACGGAGAACGCCCCTGGCCCGAGGTGATCCGGGGGTTCTCGAGGGGGATCCGAACCGGCCCCCTGGACCTGGGACGCGTGGAGGCCGACGTCGAGCCCCCCGCGGAGTCGTTCGTCCTGGGATGGTCCGTGGGGCTGTTTCCGCACAGCCTCCGGGTCGCGGATCGTCTAACCTGGCTCCCGGGGCGCCTGGCCTATCGGTTGAGCTCGGCCTGGACGTGTGTGGCGAGGCCGCCGGTGACGCTGAGGGTGGAGGATACGGACGGGGTGCTCTTCGAGGGGGAAGCCCTGCTCGCCGCGGCCGCCGGCGGACGGTTCAGGGGCGGGGACCACGAGCTGTTTCCGGGGTCCCGCCCCGGACGGGACCCCCTCGACCTTCTCGTGGTCGAACCGCCCTCGGTCGGGGAGCTCCCGGCGCTGTTTTCCGCGTTCCGAAGCGGGGATCACCTGAGTCAGGACGGTGTGCACCGCTGGCGGGCCCCGCGGTTCCGTCTCCGTGCACCGTCGCCGCTGTCGGCCGAGCTGGACGGGACGCTCTTCGAGGACCCGGTGCGAAAGATCACCCTGAGGGCCCGACCCTCCGCCCTTAAGGTAGCCTATCCGCGCGGCGGGGACGCCGGCGGGTAGACCCCGGGTCCCCCCGACCGACAGGGAAGCCCTTCCACGTTTCAAGCATGCTTGAAACGTGGAGCGGTTCGTCCGGCTAACGTTTGAGAAGCGTGTGGATCGACAGACACCGATCCACCAGTTCGGGTCGTTTAATTCGATAAACGCTGTGGCGTCCCTGGCTTTGGGACTCGACCAGATCGTTGGCCCGGAGGATGCGCAGATGACGGGAAACGGCGTTGATGGGACGATCCACGTGTTCGGCCAGCTCCGTGACCGTGCAGGATGCCGCCTGCAGTTTCAGCAGGAGCTGAAGTCGGACTCCGTTCCCGAGGGTATGGAAAAGATGACTCAGACGATGATTCACTTCGTCCATGGTTTCCGTTCCCTCCTGTCGGAACCAAAACTAAATGTTTTGCCCCGCATTTCAAGAATGCTTGAAATGTGGGGCATGATGGGGCGGGGAGGGGGAGCATGAGCGGGTTTGGTTCCCGACGGGGGTGGGGCGGGCGGGACAGCCCGTCATCGCCCTGCGGGGGGAAGGAGGAGGCCTGATGGCCGCCGAAAAGCTGTCCCGGGCGCTTCGGGAGGAACGGTACCCCGACGAATCCTTCGTTGAGCTCTCGGACGGCGTGACCCACTACCGCGTGCGGGGTCCCGTCGGGGGTCCGACCGTGGTGCTGGTGCACGGATTGACCTCGCCGGACTTCATCTGGGAGGATCAGGTCGACGCGCTCGCCGGGGCCGGTTTCCGGGTCATGAGCTACGATCTTTATGGACGGGGACTCTCGGATCGGCCCACCGTGGACTACGACGGTTCGCTGTTCGTCCGCCAGCTGGACGAGCTGATCGAGCACCGGGACGGTTCGGGGTCGGTTCACCTCGTCGGGCTGTCCATGGGGGGCGCCGTTTCGGCCCTTTACGCGGCCCGCCATTCCAATCGGGTGGACCGGCTGACGTTGATGGCTCCGGGGGGGCTCAGGGAGGGTGTTCCCTGGATCCTCCGGCTGCTCACGGCACCGCTCGTCGGGGAATGTCTCTTCGCCGCGGCGGCGAAGCACCTGCTTTTGAGGGTGTCGGTTCCCCGCATGACGACCCGGTCGGATCGGGTTGAGGAACTGCGGGCGGTCTACCGGGAACAGTTTCGATACCGTGGGTACGTGCGGGCCCTGCTGTCGACGCTTCGGCATGGACCGCTGTTCGGGCTTCGGGAGGCCTTCCGGCGGGCGGGGCGTGAGCGTCCGGTCCTGGCCCTGTGGGGAGAGGAGGATCGCATCGTGCCCCCGGGACACGCCGGGCGGCTGCGGGAGGCGATTCCTCGGCTCGAACTCACGCTGGTTCCCGGCGCCGGTCACACGGTCAATTTCGATCGGCCGGCCCGTGTGAACGAGCGGTTGATACGGTTTCTCCGGGCGGAGGCCTGAACCCCGCGAGCGATCGCGGGCGAGCGACGACGACACGCCATCCCCGGGATGGCTTTCTTTTCAGGAGGTTGTCCGACATGCGATCCCTTGTGATTCCGAGGACCGGTGGACCCGACGTGCTGGAGGTCCGGGAGAAACCCGACCCCGAGCCGGACTACGGTGAGGTGCGGCTCCGTGCGGAGGCCTGCGGCTTCAATTTTGCCGAGATGATGGCCCGGCAGGGGATGTACCCGGACGCTCCCGACCTGCCGGCGGTCATGGGCTACGAGGCCGCCGGGGTGGTGGACGAGGTCGGGGAGGGCGTGACCGAGTTCCAGTCGGGGGATCGTGTCATCACGTTGGTGCAGTTCGGGGCCCACGCGGACACCATCGTGGCCGACGCGGATCAGGTGTTTCCGATGCCGGAGGGGATGAGTTTCGGGGAAGGGGCCGCGCTTCCGGTGAACTACGTCACCGCTTACCACATGCTCTTCAAGGTGGCCCGGATCGCCCCGGGACAGTCAATCCTGGTTCACATGGCCGCTGGCGGGGTGGGGACGGCCGTGCTTCAGCTGTGTGACACCCTCGAGGGCGTGACCGTCTATGGCACGGCGTCCCCGGGCAAACACGAAATGGTCGAGGAACAGGGGTGCGACTATCCCATCGACTACCGCACCAGGGATTACGCGGAGGAGGTTCGTCGGCTCACCGGGGGAGAGGGTGTCGACGTCGTGCTGGATCCCCTCGGGGGGAAGGACTGGCAGAAAGGCTACGAGCTTCTGAAGTCGGTCGGTCACCTGGTGGCCTTCGGCTTCGCCAACATGGCCTCCGGGGAAACGAAGAGCTGGTGGAACATCCTGCGTCAGTATTTTTCCGTTCCCAGGTGGAGCCCGATGACCCTGATGGACGACAACAAATCGATCGGTGGGATCAACATCGGTCACCTGTGGGATCGCCGGGAGATGGTGATAGAGGAGGTCTACGCTCTGCTGGAGCACTACGAGAACGGGGAGATCCAGCCCCGGATTGACTCCACCTATACTTTTGCCGAGGCCCCCGAGGCCCATCGACGCATGCACAACCGTCAGAACGTGGGGAAAATTATTCTGACGCCCGACTGATCATCCCCGCGTCCCTGGAAGCTCGACCGGGGCGGGGCCGTGCCTGGCCGGGGCCGCGGGGTCGTATCGCCCCTTGACAGGTCCCGTGTGGGCCGTAGAGTGGTAGGAAACGGTGGTTTGCCGAGGGTTCGTTCTCCGCTGACTCGAGAGGAGGCGCACTCCAAACTGGGGTTTACCGGGCCGCGGCTTCCCGGCCGTGAGGCGCCGTGCCCCGGTCGTCCGACGAGCCGGCGGATCGTCGAACCCGACGAAGCAGGCCCGGTTTTTTACAATCCGAGGACGAATAGGCCCGATGGAGCATCCATTCCAGCGGGTGGGAGGAGCGGTTACCGTGACGGACTTTGGTCGGTTGCGCAACCGCCAGGAGGCGGCCCTGCTTTACCTGATTTCAATGGTGACGCTGCTGATTGTGGAAGCTGTGGTCGGAGGGGCACTCTCGCTGTTCGCGGGAACCTCCGCCCTGACCAGTCTCTTTGTGGCGAACCTCCTGGCCGTCGTCGTCTGCTTCTGGTTCGGGTTTCGAATCCTCCAGGCCAAAAACCACCTCGACAACGGTGGTTACTGGATGCTGGTTCTGCTGGCCGGTCTTCTGGCCCTGCCGACCGGGCCCATGCTTGGCATGATCCCGATCGCGTTTTTGACCACCCGGAAACGCCCCGGCCAATTCGACGACGGGGCCTGGCAGCGCGACACCGACGTTCCGCTGGACAACCTCTAGCGTCTCTCCCTCGAAGCGGCGGCGGGGCTCGTTTCCCCTTTCCCTTTCCTTCCCCCTGACGTGGGTTTTTACGGCAGCGAGGTGACCCTCACGGGACGGGTGCACCGTCACCCCACATCCGGTGCCCGGCCCAAAGCGGGGCGGACTCAGAGGTGGCCCAGGAGGTCGGCGAACGACTCGATGCTGTAATCGGCGGCGGTCACGAGGTCGGGATGAGCGTCGTAGGCGAAGGCGGCGCCCACCTCGCGTGCAATATGGACGTCGTTTTTTCCGTCGCCCACGAAGGCACAGTCCTCGGTCTGCAGTCGGTATTCCCGTTTCAGGAGTCGGACGAAGTCGATTTTTCCCTCGTAATCGGTGGGAAAGAGGTTCCAGTGGGAAAGCCGCCCCTCCTCGTCCCAGAAGAGGTCGATGGCGGCGAAGGCGTGGTTCACCTTCAGTTCCCGGAGGGCCTTGCGGGCGTGGTCATAGAACCCGCCGGAGACGATGCAGGTCCTGAGACCCCGTTCGTGCAGGGCCGCGAGCGTTTCCGGGACCTCGGGGTTGTAGGGGACGCTCTCCATGACTTCGTGAAACAGATCCCGCGTCAGGCCGTGTTTCCGCAGGTTCCGCGCACTCTGACCGACCCACTGGAAGTAACTTTCGTAGCCGCCGGCCTCCCAGCGAGCGAGGTTCTCCGCGTCCTCCTCGGCGGCCTCCGGTCCCAGCTCGTGCATCAACCGGGACCAGAGGCTGTGGTGCAGCCGGGTGTCCCCCTCCCGAAGTTGAACCCGCTGCTTGGCAAACAGCGTGCCCTCCATGTCGAGGAACAGCAATTTGCAGTCCATGGGAACGCTCCGGAAACGGGAGAAATAAAACCCGAGGAGCCTACACAATATTCGTTTCTGATCGAGTTGGAAGCCCCTTGTCGAGTCGGCCGGGGTTCCGCGGAGTGAAAGGGGTCCGTCTCCCGGGCGTCCGACCATCCCGTTGAATCAGGTATAATATTGTCAGTTTCTGGACCAGGGAGGTGACTGCCATGTCGGTCAAAGAAAAGACGCTGCTTCCCCCCGATCGCTCCCCGCCCTCGGACGTGGAGACCGCCACGTTTGGCCTCGGGTGATTCTGGGGTCCGGACGCCCGGTTTGGAAGCATGCCCGGGGTCGTGCGTACCCGCGTTGGATAAGCGGGCGGTAGCATCGTGAACCCCACCTACCACAACCTGGGGGACCATACCGAGACCTTCCAGATCGATTACGACCCGAACGTCCTGAGCTACCGGGAGCTGCTCGGGATCTTCTGGGAGAGCCACGATCCGTGGCGCCCGGCCCGGTCCCGTCAGTACATGCCCGTGGTGCTGTTCCACGACGAGGCCCAGGAAGAGCACATACGGGAGACGGTCAACCTCCTCGAGGACGGACGCGGGGCCTCCGTGGAGACCCGGATCGACTCGCTGGAAACGTTTTACCGGGCCGAGGATTACCACCAGAAGCACAAACTGCGCCGGCAGGCGTCGCTGATGGAGGCCTTCGGCGACTACTCCTCCCGGGCGTTCACGGATTCCACCGTGGCGGCCCGCCTGAACGGTCTGGTGGCGGGGTATCGGCGCACGGGGGAGGACTGCCTCGACCTCGATTCGTTCGGCCTTCCCCCCGAGGTCCGTCGATCGGCCGAGGCCCTGATGCGCTGAACGATCGGCGGGACCGACACAATTCCTAACGACGGAGGTGACGTCACTGGAGGACGGCAACGGAGAATACGTGGCCCTGGATATTCCGATGTTCGAAACCGGGCAGGAGAACGAATACGTCATCTTTCTCCCCGGGGTTCGCACCGACGACGTCGAAACGCTGACCTTCGAGGTCGACAAAGACCGGGAACAGTTCAAGATCTACCTCGTCTACGAGCACGACGAAGAGGGACGACCCGTGGGGGAGATGTACCCGATCAGTCTGACCGACACCAAGGAACAACAGCTCACCCGGATGGAAAGCCTCGCGGTGGTGAACCCCCGCGATCACGACCCGGACCAGCTCTCCGAGGACCCCGACGTGCGTGAGGAACTCAGCGAACTTTTCGAGCGCCTGAAGGAACTGGAGCAGTACCTCTTCGAGGACTGAGTCCTCGCGGTGAGCCGGGTTCCTTTTTTCCTCACTCGATCGGTGGGTCGGCCGGGCCGGACCCACCCTTTTCGTTTCTTCGGTTCACCCTGGGCTGTCGCGGGGGCGCTTCCGCGTCGAAACATAAACCGCGGTACCACCCTGCCGACGGAAGCGGTGAGAACGGATGACGGACGACGCCGAGGGTTCCCCCGAGGCTTTCACGGCCTCATCGGAACCCGCCCTGGAGGCTGATCGGGATCCCCCCCGCGCCGTTCTCGTATTTTCGCTGGCGTTCGGCCTGCTCGGAACCGTTCTGGTGTTCCTGTCGGGCCTGGGGCTGGCCACGTTTTACGGGCTGGCCCCGGCCCTTTCGTCCCCGGCGGAGGTCGAGGGCTGGCGCGCCGTTCTGCTCGAGGGGGTCCGCCGCGCCGACTCGTTTCTGATCGGGCAGGGACTGGTCGGGGTGGGGTTGTTGTTCGCTGCCCTGCATTTCTACCGGCTTCGTGCGTGGGCCCGGCTTGCCCTGGAGGCGGTGGTCTGGTCCGGGATTGGCCTGACCTTCGGAGGCGGCATCCTATGGTACCGTCTGGTAAACCGGCTTGGCTCGGTCCTTCGGACGGGGGGGCGCAGCCTCTCCGGTTGGGGCGTCACTTACCTGATGACCGTGGGGCTGGTGGCCGTGAGTGCCGTCCTCCTCGGACTTCTGACGGCCCTTTTTTACCTTAGAAGCGGCCCGGTTCGGGCGGCGATGACCGGGCGGGCATCGTCCGAGGGAAATGCCGGGGACTGAGAGGATCCCACGGGGACGCGGCACCGCGCCGGACGGCCGACGGTTGGTTTATTCTCTCGGGAGGTGATGCGTGTGTCGAACGTGCTGATTACCGGGGCCAACCGGGGGATCGGACTGGAATTCGCCCGTCAGTACAGTCGGGAGGGATGGACGGTCTTCGGGACCGTCCGGGATCGCTCGGAGGCGGACGAGCTGAAGGAACTGTCGGAGGACGGGAACGGCACCGTCGAGGTCCTGGAAGCGGACCTGCTCGAACCCTCCACGCTGGATGAGGCCCGGGACCAGGTTGCCCGGCACCACGAGGGGTTGGACCTGCTCGTTAACAACGCGGGTACCTACGGGTCCCGTGAGGGGTTCGAGGATTTGA
>CAZEBV010000110.1:2079-8200 GCA_964510695.1 uncultured bacterium | reverse complement strand
GGCTACGTCGCGATGCTGGTCGTCTCGGGAGCAGCGTAGGGCAAACCCGTGGGTTGGCCGTGCCTGGGGACCCGGGCGACGACCTCCCGTTCACGTAATGCCCGCTGTCGGACACGTCAGCCACGCCACCCGCCGGGCCAAAAAGGACCTGGGGCTGCGGTGCCCGGAGTGTACCTCCGGTCGGATCCAGCGGGTGGCGGTGGACGGGAACGGTGAAAAACTCCACGAGTTTCCGATCCTGGGGCCGTCCTTTTAGACACGGTCGCGACCCCGACAGGTTCACCTCGAGCTCACCGCCCGGGCCGGTGGCCGATGGCGTCCCGGAGCGTGAGGGGCCCGGAACCCTCCGTGTCCGGGTTGTAACTGGCGGCGTTGATCCGGGAGGCTGTTATATTGGGGGGACGGCAGGAGCTGTTCGCCGGTCGTCCTGCGGTGGATTAATCCTTCAAACCATGTGAGGGGTCTGTTTTGAGTGCACTCACGGGCAAAAAGATTTACTGGTCGGTGCCTCTCGTTGTGATCCTGGTCGGGGCACTGCTGGCCGGATGCAGCAGTCGGGCCGATCGTGAACGAGCGGCCATCAACGGTCGAGTGGATTCGATGCTTCAGGACCTGCGGAACGGCGAGGTCGACGAGGCGTTCATCGAGGACTACTTCGACCCCGATGTCGCCTCCAGGATCAGTCGGAGCCGCTACGGGGCCCGCGTCGTCGTGGCTCAGATGAACAAGAGAAAAAGCACCATGGTCGAGAAACTGAACGAGGTCAAAAACCAGGAGCCGGAATTCTCCGGGGATTACACGGAGGCCGTCTACGATTCCGTTCAGGGCGAACCCGCCGAGTTCGTGAAGGTCGAGGGGACCTGGTACCTGGGCTCGGTGACGGATTCGTAGCAGGGGTTTGCTCCCGCCGGTCCCGGCCCCGCCTGACGGGCGCGGGGCGTAAGACCCGAGGGTCGGGCCCTCATCCATCCCGTCCCTCCGGGGAGCACGCGGGCCCCGAGGCGGCTATGCCGCTCCGGTTTCCGTCGAGAGGATCAACCGGTTCGACGGCGATCCTTCATCGTGGGTGAGTCAGCCATGTCGGCCAACGCTCGGCCTCCCGTCCCACCCGGGGGGTTTCTGCTCGGCAACGCACGTGAGTTCCAGGCCGATCCCCTGGCGGCCCTGACGCGCTGGAGTCGGGAACACGGCGACCTCTTCCGGCTCGACGTGCCGTTCCAGGACCTGTACGTGGTGACGCATCCCGATTACATCAAGACGATCATCGAGACGGAGTCCGAGAAGTTCCGGGTGGGGACCCCGCGCGAGCAGGCTTTCAAAGGCTTCGGCGAGGACGCCATCGTGCTGACGGACGGCGAGCAGTGGAAGCGCCTCCGCAGGGTCCTTCAGCCCTACTTCACCCGTCAGACCGTGGAGGACTACGAACGAGCGGTGCTGGAGGAGACCGACCGGTTAATCGACGAATGGGAAGCCGGGCAGACCGTGGATCTCTACGAGACGATGAGCAGCCTCACCATCCGGACGGTCTCACGATCGCTGATGGGCATCGACCTGAAGGGGAAGGAAGGCCCCGTGAAGCGGGCCGGGGACGCCCTGGTGGAACTGGCCGATACCCGAACGATCCATGCCAACCTGCCCCTCTGGTTTCCCACCCCGGCGGCGCTGACCTACAGGCGGGCCAAACGGGACCTCTACGGGCTGATCGACGACCTCATCGACTCCACCGAGCCCGGGTCGTCCCATCTGTTGAGCCACATGGTCGAGGCCCACGAGGAGGGCCGCCTGTCCCGGGGCGAAACCCGTGAGAACCTGGTTGAGTTTTTCCTGGCCGGCTCGGACACCAGCTCGGCGGCGCTGACTTTCACGTTTTTCTGTCTGGGCAACAACCCCCGTGAGAAGGAGCGGGTGAAGACCCTGGCGAGGGATGAATGGTCCCGGGACGAGTTCGACCCGGCGGCCGTGCGCGAGGTGGAGGCGTTCAGGTTTGCCGTGGAGGAGGCCATGCGCATCTTCCCGCCGGGTTTCACCATCGCCCGAACCGCCGACGAGGAGGTCGAGATCGGCGGCTACGAGTTCCCGGAGGGAGCCCAGTTCATGTGTCCGCAGTGGGTTGTTCACCGGGACGAGCGCTTCTTTGAGGATCCCCTGGAATACCGCCCCGAACGGTGGGAAAACCGCGATGAGTGGCCCGACTACGCCGAGTTCGCCTTCGGGGGCGGCGACCGGTACTGCATCGGGTCGCACTTTGCCATGATGGAAATGCCGATCATTCTGGCGCGGATCCTTCAGCGGGTCGATTTCGAGGTGCTGACGGAGACGATCGAGGAGCTGAAGCCTTCGATTACCCTGCGTCCCGATCACCCCGTCGAGATGGCGGTCGAGCGTACGGCTTAGACGGGACCCCGGCGAGTCCCGCGGGGGCGACGCGGCCCGAGGGGATTAACCCAGCCGGTTCCCGCCACCCTTCCCTCCGGATTCGGGGGTTGAACGGTTGAAGCCCGGGACCCCGGGGGCCTCCCGGACGGTTCGTCCGTGGGTTGGACGTTTTTTGGCGGGCCCATGATGGGTTGCCGCCGTTCAGGGGCCCGGGAGGGTTGTCAGAGGCTCTCGGTGCGCGAATAATTCATACTGAGAGAGTTCAGGGCTCGTTCGACAAGTTGATGTTCTTTGAAGGTCTTACCATGGGTCAACGAAAAGCGGACATCGACCTTTCCCACCTCAATCCCTACGAGGGGGACGGTCTGCCTCCCTCCGATCATCCTGAGGAGCTGTCGGAGGACGTCTGGCGGCTCACCCTCGAGAACCTCACGGACACCGTTCTTTTGACCGAGGAATCGGGCGACTTCAGTTTCGTCTGCCCGAACGTCCACCACATTTTCGAGCTTACCGCCGATCAGGTCCTGGACCTGGAGAACGTGGTCCACCTGCTGGACTTCGACCCGCGGACGTCGGCCGAACTCCAGCGGGCGGGTCGGGTGGAGGATCTTCGGCGCTCCGTTCTGACGCCGGGGGACGAGGTCCGCCAGCTTCTGATCGACGTGAAAGAAGTCGAGATCGAGCGGGCCCGTTACCTCTTCAGCTGTCGAGATATCACCCGCTACGTCCGGGAAGAATCCCGCCATCAGCTGATCAGTCAGCACATGAAGGATCTTGCGGTCTCGTTTCCCGGCGTCTCCTGGATGACGGACCTCGGCTTCACGGAGATTTTCTTCGTCAGCCCGGACTTTGACGAGTTTTTCGGCGTGTCGGGTGAATCGCTCCGAAAGGATCCCAGGAAGTTCCAGCAAATCATTCACCCAGACGATCGACGTCGATTCCTCCAGACGCTGGCGGTGGTTCAAGAGCATCCCGAACAAAGTCCCTTCGAGGTGGATTTCCGCATTTTGAGGTCCGGCGAAACACGGTGGTTTCGCAGCAAGTTGAACGTCGTCTCCGATCGGGAGGGCATCCCCACTCGGGTGGTCGGGTATACCTCCGAGATCACCGAGAAGAGGCGGGCCCATGAAAACCTGATGGACAGCGAGGAACGGTTTCGGCAGCTTGCGGAGAACATCGAGGAGGTGTTCTGGCTGTCGGCCGTGGACAAGGAGACCCTGTACGTCAGCCCGGCCTTCGAGGACATCTGGGGGATCCCGGCGGAGGAGATCTACCGGGACTTCGACGTCTTCCTCGAGGCCATCCACCCGGAGGACCGGGAACGGGTCGAGGAGGCGATGTTCCGGGATCAGGTCAGGGGGGAGTACGACGAGGAGTACCGCATCGTCCGTCCGGACGGGGAGGTGCGGTGGATCCACGACCGGGCGTTTCCCGTCACGGACGAGGAGGGCGAAGTCTATCGTCTGGCGGGGCTGGCCGAGGATATCACGGAACAGCGAAAGCTCGAGAACGAGCTGATGGAGTCGGTGGACAGGCAGAAACGGCTGCTGCGTGAGGTCCACCACCGCGTCAAGAACAACCTTCAGAAGATCATCGGCCTGATTCACCTGCAGGTGCGGGACATGGATCCGTCGGAGGAGGTTCGCTCCGCGTTCCGGAACCTGAAGCATCGGATTTACAGCATGGCCCGGATTCACGACCTCGTGTACGAGGAGTCCTCCCTCGACGCGATCGACGTTCAGGCTTACGTCACCGACCTCGCGGAGTACGTGGTGGACAGCCACGCCCCGTCGCCGCTCGATGTCACGCTGTCCGTGGAGGTCGATCCCCTCGATTTGCCCGTGGACACGCTTTTGCCCTGCGGCGTGGTGATCAACGAGCTGCTCGCCAACGCGATCGACCACGCGTTCGAGGACCGTTCAGCCGGGTCGATCGACCTGAGTTTCCACGAGGTGGAGGAGGGCTCCTACGAACTCGTGGTGGCCGACGACGGACGGGGGTGGCAGGGTGAGGATGCCCCGGAGGAGACACAGTCCCTGGGGCTGAGACTGGTGACGAACCTGGTTCGTGAGCAGCTCGACGGAGAAATCGAGTTCAGCGAGTCCGACGAGGGCGTGCGCTGCCGCATGCTGATCCGGGAAGTGGATCTTTGACCGGTACTGCGCCAATCGGTTTAACGTCTCTCTTTCGGATCGTTTCCAGCGGCGACCATCGGACGGGGACGCCATAAGAACCGGCGTTCGACCGGTCCTTCCCCCTCGGACTCCCCCTGGAACCCGTGGCGTTGGCTTCTCTCCAGCGCACCGGCGCGCAGCGCGGCCCCGGGCTCGTGCGTGCGGGGAGGATTGTAAGGAAGCTTCCGGTCAGGGCACGAAGTGATTGTCAATATCCTGAAGCTTCTCAAGCATTGAGTGAACTCCACGGACCGGAGCCGTGCTGACCTCCCCCGAAGGGACGTGCCTACACGTGGATCGGGACCCCATGAAGCCGGATTACGCCTCGTTCGTCCTCAAACCCCATCTGATCATCGGGGTCACCGCCGTTTCGATCTGTCTGTTGATCGTCCTCGTCTTTCCGCTGATTGGTCTGATCCTTCTGCTTTTGACTCTGGTCTCGGCGGGCGTCCTCTGGTTCTGGCGGCACGTGAAGTACCGCAAGACCGAATACACCCTCGGGGAGGAAAAAATACGGGTGCATACCGGCACGCTGTTCTCCGACGCCGAGACCGAGGTCCTCTGGAGCAAGGTCGTGCAGGCCCACACGTCGCGGGGGATCCTCCAGAAATTCCTCTTCGGGACCGGGAACGTCATGCTGCAGGCGGCCGGCCAGGCGGAGACGGAGATCACGCTCCAGGACCTGCCGGAGCCTGACGGGATGTTCGAGGAGGTTCTCGAGGCGTTCGTCGGGAAGGCGGCGCCGCTTCGCGGGGAGGACCGTCGGACATCCTACAGCCAGGCCGGGCCGGGGATCCTCCTGGATTTCTTCGTGCCCCCGCTCGTCCTTGCGCTGCTGGTCGGGGGCATTACCTGGGCCGTCCTGAGCTCGGGCGCCGTGCCGGATCTTTACGATCCGCTGCGATACTGGGTGCCCGCCGGCAGCCTGGCGGTGTTAACGCTGGTTTTCGCCGCCGTGGCGGCCGTCAAAGCAACCATTTCCTACCACGTTTACGACGAGGCCGTGGAACGGACCGTTGATTTTTTGTGGTCCAGGCGGACGGTGGTGCCGCTTCGGATCCTCTCCGACGTGAACCGGAAGGAAATCTTTCATAAACGGCCCCTGGGGCTGTCGAACCTGAGCTTGAGCGTGCCGGGCGCGGGCGAGGAGACGACCCTCGTCAACCTGACGAACGGACCGACCCTGCAGGAGGAGCTTCAGGGCCGGGCGGATCGACTCAAGCGGGAGGCCGGCCGGGAAACCACGGAGCGCTCGAAGCGCTTCGAGGCTCGCCCCGATTTCCTCAGTACCATGGCCGTGCCGCTGCTGTTTTTCCTGGTATGTGCCGGGGCGAGCGGGGTCCTGACGCTCGTGCTGGGCCGCTCGGCGGGCACCGTGCGCAACGAGGTGCTGGCCTTCGGGATCGTCCTTCTCCCCCTGCTGGTCGGCCTCGTGTGGTTCGGGTTCAAGCTGGTGACGTTCTTCGCCTCCTCCTTCGCCGTGGAGGGGAACCGCGTCGAGATGACCTTTTCCTTTTTGAACCTCACGGTCACGAGCCTCAGCACGGACAAGATCAAGGCCATCGTGAAGC
>CAZEBV010000110.1:0-2069 GCA_964510695.1 uncultured bacterium | reverse complement strand
CGTGAAGCGGCAGGGGATCATCGAACGATTCTTTAACACCCACAGCCTGATCTTCCATTCGATCGGCACGACCGAGAACATCACGTTCTTCAGCATCCGCGACACTCAGGAAAACGCGGAGATGCTCCGGCACATTCGCCAGCACGAGGGAAGCTGCGGGGGGGAGGTCGTGGAGTCGATCGACTCCAGCCGTTCCTCGCTGGGCCTTCTTTTTCAGAACGCCGGGGTCCTGCTGCTTCCGATCCTCCTCGTGGTCCTGCCGGCGGCGATCGTGGGGTTTACCCTTCCCGGTACCGTCTCGATGTCTCTGGGGGCGGCCGGCGCCGCCGTCGGGCTGGCCGCGCTGGCGGGCGTGATCGCTTACCTGATTTTCTACTACGACAACTGTGTCTCCCTGGACCTGTACGAGGACTACCTGGTCTTCCGGGAGGGGTATTTCGTCACGAAGGACTACTACGTCGTCTACGGCGACATCCGGAACGTCGAATACGGTCGGGAACCGATGAGCGAGCACGGGTGGATCAAGGTGGATTTCGCCAGCGGACCCCGGCAGGTACAGGGATCGAACCACCAGGGGATCCAGCAGGCCCTCCGGCACCTGATCGACCAGGGGGCCTTCACGTTTCACCACGTGGCTGGCATCGAGGCCACCGGCCGGGCCCTGGAGGACGTGTTCTCCGGCACGATCGAACCGTCCCGGTTTCAGCCTCGCCTGAACGAGCTGAAACAGCGGGAGGACGCCGTCCATCGTACGGCGGTGCCGCGGGCGGTTCCGTACGCGGCTCAGGGCATGCTGTACGGGTTGATTCCGGTTCTCCTGCTGCCCGAGGGTATGATGCACCTGGCCGGGGTGGGGCTGATCACGATGGTTCCGCTGGGCGGACTGCTCGGCTGGATCTACCGGGGAACGATCGCCTACACGATCAAGGACGACCGCATCGAAGCCCGCCACTGGGTGGTGCTTACGCGAACGAAATCCATCCGCTACCAGAATATCGACAACATCGAAACCGAGCAGGGCTTCTGGGGCAAACTGCTCAGCATGGGGAACGTGAAGATCAGCACCACGGGCGGCAGCGGCGTGGAGATGAAGGCCCGGTTCCTGCCGGACCACGAGACGTTCTACGAGGCCCTGCAGGGCGAATACTCCGAGGCGACGACGACCGAAACGATTTAAACGATCAACAGCGCCGGGGGTCCACGGGCCGCAGGGCGAACATCAAAAGCGTCCCGACTCGAGGGTCAGGGGGCCGGACGGCAAACGCCCGGGGGCAACGTGGGGGAAGGCTCCGGGAGGCGATACGTCAGCCTGAATCCGACCTGAAACCGGGCGGGCGACCCGAATCGATGCCCGCCCGGAAGCCCGCGGCCCGCTTCGATCCGGCCATCCTCCCGATCGCCAGCGGATGGGGATTCACCGATGACGCTCGTGGGAATCGAACTGCTGGGCTGGGGTCTGCTGGCGGTCGGAGTCGTCCTGTCCGTGATCGGGTTTCCCGGACCGCTGGTCGCGATGATCGGCCTGCTGATATGGGGATATTACGGCGTGCCGGCCGAGTTTCACCTGTACGAGCTCATCGGCATGGGGCTGGTCTTCGGGCTGGCCGAAGCCCTCGAGCAGCTCGGAGGCCTGATCGGACTTTCCCTCTCGAACCTTCATCGTTCGGGCTGGTGGGGCCTCTGGCTGGGCAACTTCGTGGGGTTCGTGGTCGGTGTTGTGACCCTCAATCCGCTGATGGTGCCGATCGGGATGGTTCTGGGCGCCGTGGGCGGCGAATACTACGAGCAGCGTTCCCTGAGGGATGCCCTCGGCACGGCGGTGCGTTTCCTGCTGGGCAAAGCGGGCGGGTACCTCGCGAAGATCGGCCTCGTGCTGCTGACGCTGCTTTACGCCGTGCTCACCCGGTTGATCTAGCCAGAGGGATTAACGTCGGGGCGTCGGGTTCCGGGGCTGGCCGGTCCCCTTTAAATGGAGGCTTTTGCCGTGATCGTCCACGAAAGGGACATCGTTCGGGCGGTCAACCGGACGCGACCACGATCCGGTCGCGTCCCTGCTCCTTGGCGCGGTA
>CAZEBV010000109.1:0-8264 GCA_964510695.1 uncultured bacterium | reverse complement strand
CGCCCGTCGGCTGATGGAGCTCGAGCGGGCGGGCCTCGTTCATACCCTGCCCGGTCAGCGCTACCAGCGAAGCCGGGACGCCGCACACGTGGAGATCGAACCCCCGGAGTCGGCCGGATGAGTCGCGAGTCGAGGGTCCAAAAACTTTACGAGGCGAGAGCCGAACGTCGTGGGCCCGGTCCCAGCCCATCGAGGTCGACAGTCCCACGCCCGTCCGAAAGCGCGAAGCGGCATGCTTCCTCGGGCCGCCGGGTCATCGCTGCCGGGAGCCGGGCGCTCCGAACGGGCGCCTCCCGGCAGCCCTGTCCTTCTCTTCCGCCCTGCGGGCACCTTCTCCCACCGGGGGAGAAGGCATTGGCGTAGTAACGATGGGGGAGGACCGAGGTGGGGGTGAAGCCGTGCTCCCGGACTGGTTCGGGCTCCGGACGCATTTTCTTTTTTAGCCTTCCCCCCGGGCGCACCGACACAAAAAGGGAGCCGCACGCCGCGGCACAGGGAGGGTTCGAGGATGGGCGAACCGGCCGAATCGACGTCCTGGCGCTCGGAAGCGGTGGATCGATTCCTGCAGTACTGCCGCTCCGAGCGCTCGTTCTCCGATCAGACGATTCGGGCCTACGAGTCGGACCTCGAGGAACTGGTCGAGTACCTGCGCGCCGTCGATCAGTCGACGGATCTTCTGGCGGTCGAGGAACAGGCGCTTCGGGGGTACCTCTCGTGGCTGAGGCGCCGTGACCTGGCCGACAGCACGGTCGAGCGCCGGGTTTCCACCGTTCGTTCCTTCTTCCGGTTCGTGTCGGGTCGCGGCATGCGGGAGGGCAACCCCGCCGCTGACCTGAATTTTTCGAAGCGGGGACGCACGCTGCCCACCGTCTGGAGCGAGTCGGAAATTCAGTCGTTCCTGGAGCTTCCCGACACGACCTCCCGCAGCGGGAAGCGGGACCGGGCCCTGTTCGAGCTGCTCTACTCGACCGGGATGCGGGTCTCGGAGCTGACCGCCCTCGATTGGGGTGACGTCGAACTGGACGAACGGCGGGTCCGAATCGAGCGCAAGGGAGGAGACGAGGCGGTGGTCCCGATCGGGGCGCCCGCGGCCCGGGCCCTCCGGTCGTACCGGGACGCGGTCTCGACCGAGCCGGACGAACCCGTCTTCCGAAACCAGAAGGGTGGACGACTGTCGGCCCGGGGCGTCCGCTACGTCGTGGATCGATACCGTGCGCGAAGCGGTGTCTCGAAACCCATCACCCCCCACGTGTTTCGACACAGCTGTGCGACGCACATGCTCAATCGCGGGGCCGACCTCAAAACGGTTCAGGCCCTCCTGGGACACGCAAGCATCTCCACCACGCAGATCTACACGCACGTGTCCACGGACCGACTGAAGCGCGTGTACGACGAGGCTCACCCCCGCGCTCACCGCGTCGACGGCGACTGATCCCCCCGCCCCTCCTCCGGATCACCCCCCCGCGAAACGATTTGCAATGATTTTGCAGATCCTTTATATTAGCTCTGGCTTCGATTTGGACGTCGAAGCCGGGGAATGCCGTCCACGATCGGTCGGGTGGCTCGCTGGATTGGAATGGAAAGGGGATAATCGTGCTTCGTTCCTTCCGCCGTGGAAACACTCCGTTTTACGTCCTTACCCCCGTGTTGTCGCCGTCCGCCGCGGTCGCTCCGTCCGGTTTCGTTCGTCCGGGCCACCGTCGGACGGGCTGTCCCACCGGAGGCCAGGGGAAACCGTGAACGCCCCGGTGGATCAGGCGGACCCGGAGACGTCGTCCCCCGGGGATCCCCTCATGAACCGTCTGGAGCGATTTATGGACGAGAAGGATCGTCCCGGCGACGTGGTTTGCCTCGTGATGGATGACCGGGAACCCTTCCCCGAACAGCGCCTTCAGGTACTGGAACGTCGTCTTACCGAACTCGGAGGTCGGATTCTCTCCGCGGAGGACCGAACCGTGCACGCGGAGATCTCACCCGACACCGACCTCGATCGGCTCGAGGGCCTCTTTCACTGGGAGCGCCGGACGGCCGATCGGGACTCGGACGGTTGAGCGTTCGCGCGCGATGCACCGCGCCGGCTCCGACCCGAAGGGAGGTTGATGCGACCGCGCCGATGGATTGATCCGGTTTGATTCTTTCTCACAAAGTGGGTGGTGACTTTGGTCGAAAAACTCGAGAACGAGATGGAGTACTGGAAGCGCTACAAGGAAGAGGACGACCTGGAAGCTCGCAACGAGCTGATCGTCCAGTACGCGCCGCTGGTGAAGCACGTTGTCGGCAAGATTTACCAGCGGATGCCTCCGAACGTCGAGTACGAGGATCTCATCGGCTACGGGACCCTCGGATTGATCGACGCGATGGAGAAGTTCGATCATACCCGGGGGATCAAGTACAAGACCTACGCCATTCCCCGCATCCGCGGCGCGATCCTCGACGAGCTTCGGGCCCGCGACTGGATCCCGCGCTCGATTCGACGGAAATCCCGCCGGGTGGACGAGGCCATCGACGTGCTGAAGCGGCGCCTCGGCCGGGAACCCTCCAACGAAGAGGTCGCCGACTACATGGGCCTCTCGATGGAGGAGTTCCACGACCTCCTCAGCGAAATCAGTGGAACCTCCCTCCTCTCGCTGGACGAGATGTGGCGGGTGGACGACAGCAGCGAGGAGGTTCCCCTCAAGGAGGCCATCGGCGGTGATCCGGAGAAACAGCCCGATCGGGTCATCGACCAGGAGGAGATCAAGCATCTCCTTGCCCAGGCGGTCCAGGACCTGCCCGAGAAGGAGCGGACCGTGATCGTGCTGTATTACTACGAGGACCTCACGCTGCGGGAAATCAGCGACGTCTTCGACCTCACCGAATCGCGGATTTCCCAGATCCACAGCAAGGCCACCTCCATGCTCCGCAGCGAACTCTCCGACTACGAGGAGGCCTGCGCGGCGGCCCTCGGATAATCACCGTCTCCCGGCACGCCCGCCTCCCCGGGAACCCGTTCACGGGGCCCGGTTTCTCGGGGATAATACGGGGACCGTCCGTGTACCGTCGGACGGCCGGGCCGGCGGCGCCCGGCGAAGCCGAGTTCACCCGGGGATCGGTGTTCATCCCATGAGTGCCCTGCACGCTTTCCAGCAGAGAAGCGCCACCCAGCGGGCCTTCCTCGCGGAGGTCGTGGTGACGGCCTGGCCGGGTGAGGCGGACCAGTTCGACACGTTCCTCGAGCTTGCCCGGGCCAGCGGGTCCCGCGACTACGACCTCGTCTTCCTCGAACTGAAGCCCGGGTCCGACCGGCAGCTCGAATGGCTGGAGATCTGGGGGCCGAACAGCGTGGGGCTGGTGTCCCGTCAGTGGGAGGGATCCAAGCTCGAGCCCTTTCTTGAGCGTGGGCTCTCCGATTATATATTGAAGCCGTATCAGCCCGATAAGATTACGCGCATGGTCCGTGCCCGGCGGCGGACCCCCGCCTGAGGAGGTCGAAAGGCCCTGCAGAGCATGACGGGATACGGGGAGTGCCGCCGGGAAAACGAGGACCACTACGCCGTGGTCGAGCTGGCCTCGGTCAACAACCGTCACCTCGAGATCAACTTCTCCCTCTCCGAACGGCTTGCCCTCGAACGGCGGCTCGAACGGCGCGTCCGGGACCGGATCGAACGGGGGAAGGTCGACGTGCTCCTCCACAGCGACCTCCTGGACCGCCAGGACCACGCGGTCGACGTGGACGAGGCACTGGTGGAACGCTACCTGGAGCTCGGGCGAACCCTCACGGAGCGTCACCCGACGCTGGAGGAGACCTTCACCGTGCCGGCCCTGCTCTCCATGGAGGGGGTTCTCAGCGTCCGGGAGCGTCCCGCCGACGTGGACGCCGGGGAAGGGCTCCTCACCGGGGCCCTCGAGGGAGCCCTGGACCAGCTCGTCGAGATGCGCCGACGGGAGGGGGAACGCCTCCGCGGCGATCTGGCCGATCGGATCGAAACGATCCGGCAGCAGCTGGGGAGCGTGCGGGAACGGTTCCCCGAATCCCTCCGGGAGTACCGTGAGAGCCTCGAGGGTCGCATGGAATCGCTGGTGACGTACGAGTCCGACGAACAGCGCAAGCGCGTTCAGGACGAGATCAAGATGTACGCCGAGAAACGGGACATCAGCGAGGAAGTCGTTCGGATCGACAGCCACCTCGATCAGTTCGAGGAGACCCTGGGGTCCGAGGGTCCCTGCGGGAAGCGGCTGGAGTTTCTTCTTCAGGAAATCCAGCGGGAGGTCAACACCGTCGGCGCCAAGGCCGACGACGCGGAGATCAGCCAGCGAACCGTGACGATCAAATCGGAGCTTGAGAAATGTCGCGAACAGGTGCGCAACGTCGAATGAGCCCTCTGTCCCGGACCCGTGCGGGCTTCCTTCGTGCTTCAGGGGGAGCGCTGCGGACCCGTGAGTGACCCTCGTGATTCAGGGAGCTGGGCCGACCTCGAGGCCCCGCCGCTGCTCCTGGTGGTGTCCGGGCCGTCCGGGGCCGGGAAGACCACCCTCTGCCGGCGGCTGATCGACCGAGCCTCCTCCGGGGAGACCGCCCCGGGCATCGCCTTCTCCGTCTCCACGACGACGCGGGATCCACGCGAGGGCGAACGGGATGGGCACGATTATCACTTCGTGGACGAGTCGACCTTCCAGGAGATGGTGGACGGGGACGAGTTCCTGGAGTGGGCCGAGGTTCACGGGGAACGCTACGGCACCTCCCGGCAGGCCGTCCAGCGGCAGATGAGGGAGGGGAAGGATGTTATTCTGGACATTGACGTTCAGGGGGGGCGGCAGGTTCGCCGTTCCTCACGGGAGGCCGTGCTGGTCTTCGTGCTTCCGCCGAGTTTCGAGGAGCTCGAGCACCGTCTTTCCGAACGCGGCACCGAATCCCGGCGAACCCGACGCCAGCGCATCGAGAACGCGCGGCGGGAGATCGAGGAGCTGGAGCGGTACGATTACCTGGTGGTCAACGATGACCTCGAGCGGGCCGTCCGGCGCCTGGGTGCCATCCGGATCGCCGAGAAATCCCGGGTGGACCGTCTGCCGGAGGTTCTCCCGCAGGACCGGGATTAACGGCACTGCGGTTCGGGTTCGATCGTTTCGAGTACCGATGGTTCCGGGAGCGTGTGTTCCATGACGGCCCTGTCGGCCGATCGACCTCTTCTTAACCGTCGGGTCCTGCTGGCGGTCACCGGGAGCGTCGCGGCCTGCAAGGCCGACCGGCTGATCCGCCGCCTGACCGACGCGGGTGCCGAGGTGCAGGTTCTGTTGACCGAGGACGGGGCCCGCTTCTTCCCCCCGGCCACGGCGGGGGCCCTGACCGACCGACCCGTCCTGCAGGATCAGTTCCAGCAGGGTCGGCCTGGAAGCATGCCCCACATCGAGGTGAAACGGTGGGCGGACGCGGTGCTCGTGGCCCCGGCCACGGCCAACCGCCTGCTGGCGCTGGATCGTCCCGACGCGTCGGACACGCTAGGAACGGTTCTGCAGGCCTTCGGCGGGCCGGTGCTCTACGCGCCCGCCATGAACCCCGACATGTGGGAACAGCCCGATCTTCAGGCGATCGTCCGCAGCCACGGCGAGTCCATCGTGGCCCCCGACCCGGGTGAGCTGGCCTGCGGGGACGTCGGGCCGGGACGGCTGACCGACCCGAGCCGCATCGTGGACCGCCTGTCCGAAATGATGTGGCCCTCGCCGCTGGGGGACGAACGGTGGGTCGTCAGCGGCGGGCCGACCCGAGAACCGTGGGACGCGATCCGCTACCTGACCAACCGATCCAGCGGTCGGATGGGCGAGGCGCTCGCGCGCACCGCGAGCCTGCTCGGGGCCGACGTTACGCTCGTTTCCGGCGCCGAGGGGTCCCACTACCCGGACGCGCTCTACGAGACGCGGCGGACCGACACCGCCCGTGACATGCTGGGGGTTCTCGAGGAGGTCCTCGATGGGGCCCGGGGGTACGTCGGGGCGGCCGCGGTCGCCGACTACCGACCGGTGCCCGTGGAGGGGAAGGTGTCCTCCGGGGGGGATCCGACGCTGGAACTCGAGAACAACCCCGACCTCATCGAGGAACTGGGGGAGACCTACCCCGATCTTCGCCGGATCGGATTTTCCGCGGACGACCGTGAGGACCCCGAACGGGCCCTCCGGAAGGCCGACGAGAAAGAACTGGACGCGGTGGTGTTCAACTCGATCCGACAGGAGGAGGGGGGGTTCGACCACGACCGCAACACCCTGACGGTCTGCGTCCCCCCGGACGGCATTCACCCCGTCGGGAACCGCTCCAAACCGGGAGCCGCCCTGCAGATCTGGCTCTGGCTGCTGCACTACGACCTTGCTTAGCACGCTTCCACGGGGAAGTGGGAGCCGATGAACCGGCGCCGTCTGGCCCTCGAGCTGCATCGATACCTGGCGGCCGAAACGTCGCTGGACCCTCCTCCCGAGCCCTCCGCCGACCCGGCACCCTCCGGTTCGGACCCCGCGGCCGCCGAGGAATCCTCCGGCCGGAACGCCGAGGGGGAGTCCCCTCAGGATCGTCTCGACCGGCTGACCGATTCGGCGCGGGGCTGCGAGCAGTGTTCCCTGAGCGAGAACCGCCGTCAGGTCGTGTTCGGGGAGGGGACCGCCCGGGCCCGAATCATGGTCATCGGCGAAGCACCCGGCGCCCGGGAGGACGAGCAGGGACGTCCCTTCGTGGGGCCGGCGGGCGAGCTGCTCCGGGGCGGCTTCGAGAAGATCGGGTTCGACCCGGACGCGCTGTACATCACCAACACGGTCAAGTGTCGTCCCCCCGACAACCGCAACCCCAGGGAGGAGGAACTGGCGGCCTGCCGTCCCTACCTGGACCGTCAGCTTGACATCATCGATCCGCCCGTCGTGCTTCCCCTGGGAAATTTCGGCCTCCGGTACTGTCTGGGGTCCGAGGAACGGATCGGCGACTGCCGGGGGGAGGTCTACGAGTGGGAGGACCGTCTTTTGACGCCCACCTACCACCCCGCTTACATTCTCCGCAACCCCTCGCAGGCTCAGACCTTTATCAACGACCTCAAACGGGCCGTGGATTGCCTGGAGGACGTTTAGACGGTGTCCGAACGGGAGACGGCCCCCTCACGAACCGATCCCGCCACCGGCCGGGTCGCCGAGGTCGTGCTGCTGCGGCGGGACGTCAACCGGTCTTTCACGTATCGAATCGAGGAGTCCCCCTCCGGAAGGCCGGACGAGGAGCTTCCGGGGCACCCGGTGGTGGTTCCGCTGGGATCCCACCTCACGGTGGGCCTGGTGGTGGCCGTCCGCACCCCGGACGAGCCCCCCGAACGGTCCCTGAAACCCGTGCGTCGGGTGCTGGACACGGTCGAGCCCCTGTCGGGCGAACTCCTCGGGCTCGGGCGCTGGGTGTCGTCCTACTATGCCGCGTCCCCGAACCGCGTTTACCGGGCCCTGCTTCCCCCCCGATACCTGCCGGATCCCCGGCGGGCCTGGACCGCCGCCGAATCCATCGAGGCGGGGGATCACCCGGAGGAACTTCGGGGGTGCCTGGAGCCGGGCCGAACCCTGCGCGTGGACGAGATCGAGGAGATCACCGGATGGTCCCGCTCGAAGATACGTCGAACGATGGACGAGCTGAGCGAGTCGGACGCCGTCGAGGAGGTCGTTGACCTGGAGGCGCCCGAGGTGGGTCGGCGCCGCCTCAATTACCTGGAACCGACGGGCTCCGAGCAGGAACGCCGCCGGTTCCGGGAGGAGGCGAGTCGCCGCCAGCGGGAACTGGTCGACTGGCTCGAGGAGACCGGCGGAGGGTTCCAGCGGGACCTTCCCGGTCCCCTCAACCGGACCGACCTGATCCGGCGGATAGAGGAGGAGGGACTCCTGACCCGTTCCCGGGAGGTGTACCGTCGAACCCCCCGTGAACGTGCCGGGGATCGGGAGCCGCCCCCCGACCTCGAGCTGACCGCCGAGCAGTCGTCCGTCCTGGAGTCCGCGGCCCCGGACGTGCGGGCGGGGACGTTCCGGGTACACCTTCTCCACGGCGTGACGGGCAGCGGGAAAACCGAGGTCTACTTCCGTCTGATTCGAAAGGCCCTCGACCGGGACCGCACGGCCCTGGTGCTGGTTCCCGAGATTCTGCTGGCCTCGTTTCTGGTGAGCCGGTTTCGAAGCCGCTTCGGGGACGAGCTGGCCGTGCTTCACAGCGGTCTCTCGGACGGCGAACGCCTGGACGAATGGCGGCGGATTCAGGACGGGGAGGCCTCGGTGGTGCTGGGCGT
>CAZEBV010000108.1:0-8327 GCA_964510695.1 uncultured bacterium | reverse complement strand
CTCCTGCTGCACGGGTTTCCCGATTCGCGGCACCTCTGGCGCCATCAGGTGCCCGCGCTGGCCCGGGCCGGTCATCGGGTCGTCGCCCCGGATCTCAAGGGATACGGAAACGCCCCGCGACCGAAGGACGTCGACGAATACGACCTTCTGACGATCGGCGAGGAGGTGCTGGCGCTGCTGGAGGCCCTCGGGATCGACGAAGTCTCCGTGGTGGGCCACGATTGGGGAGCCGCGCTGGCCTGGGTGTTCACGGCCTTTCACCAGGAATACGTCGACCGGATGGCCGTCCTCTCCGTGGGAGCGCCGGGGATGCCCGCCCAGTTCACCCTGGAGCAGTTCATGCGCTCCTGGTACGTCCAGTTCTTCCGGGAGGAGCACGCCGAGGCCTGGCTGCTGCGAAACGACGCCGAGATGCTTCGGGAGTTCCTCCAGTTCAGTCTGGACGCCGAGCGTCAGCTCGAGGACCTGACCCGACCCGGCGCCCTGAGGGCGGGCCTGAACTGGTACCGGGCCAACTGGGAACTCCCCCACCCGGACGAGGCCTCGATCGAGTTCCCGCCCCTCGAGCTGCCCGTGATGGGCGTCTGGAGCGAGGGGGACGACGTGGCCCTCCGGGAGGAGTGGATGAAGCAGTCCCGGGACGTCGTCCAGGGCCCATGGCGCTACGAACGGGTGGCCGACGCCAGCCACTGGATGATGCTGGACCGACCGGGTCGGATCAACGACCTGCTGCTGGATTTCCTCGGGGGCTAAAGCCCCGCCGAGCCCGAAGGCGCCCCTCGGGCATCAGACGTCCGCGGGTCCTTCCCCCGGCGATGTTCCCGGAGCCCCGCGGTCTCGAACCCCCTTTCGGACCTCCGTCCCCCTCAGGAGCCCTCGCTCGTGGCCCCTTCGCCGGTGTCCCGGCGCTGACGCTCGAGGGCCTCGAACAGGGCTTCGAACCGATCCGCCGCGCTCGAGAAAAACGCTTCCGCCCGCGACGTCTGCTCCAGGTAAAGCCGACCCGCCTCGATCGCCCGGGCCCGCTCCCGGAGCGATTCCGTCCCGTTCGCTCCGTCGACCCGATCCCGAAGCATTCCGAAGGCGTCGACGGCGTTCAGGAACGCCTCCCTGACGTCGTCGGAGTGCCGATCCGTCCAGTCGACCTGGATGGCCTCGGATCGATCGCTGAGGAGCGTGCGGGTGCTGTCGAGATCCCCCTCGGCATCGTCGATCAGACCCCCGAAGGCCACCAGGGCATCACCGAGCGCACTCAGCCGTTCGGCGGTGTACCGGTGGTCGTATTTCGCCCGGCCCTCGGGTTCCACGTACGACTCTCGCGCGAGTTCGATGTATTGGGCCACCGCGTCGGGCATCTTGAGCTCGGGTTCCTCGGGCTCGGGGCTCCCGGTCGGTTCGGTCTCCTCGACCGCAGCCGGCTGCCCCCCCTCTTCGGGTTCCTGAGCGGCCTGCTCCCCGTCCGGCCAGAAGAAATAGCCCAGCGCCACCAGGACCACCAGAACGGCGATCCCGCCGACAATCTGAGCGGTGCGATTGGAATCACGCCTCGGTTCACCGTTCGGCATGGTACCATCCCCCCGATTTCGAATAGGAAATTCGATCACCCCTCTTAATTTAACACATACAGTACGGATGAGAACGGGTTCTCGCGGAGGAAGGATCCCGCTCCGAAAACTTCAGCCGACGGCGCGTCCCCGACAGCAGCCGGGGCACAAAGAGGCTCAGACCGAGGCAGACGCCGACCCCTCCGAACGGCAAAGACTCAAGTTGCCTCCCCGGGACACAGCATGGAGGGGACACGGCCGAAAATCGGCCTCCTGACGGCGTTTCGTTTCGTGGTCCCCGTAAACAACTTATACGTTGCAGTACCCTTTAAAAGGCCTATAAGGGTTTATTAGGGGCTAAAAAAGAAGGGCGATTCTTTTGAGGGGGACGAAGCCGGGTGAACGCGAGGACCCTGTCGAACAGGGCGTGCCGGCTTGCTGGGACCCTCCCGTGTGGAAGCACGGGACGGGGAAGCCAGGCGCTCCGGAAGGCGATCAGGCTGCCGGGAAGTCCCCGGAGTGCCGGCGCCCGTCAGCGAGTTTCCCCGCCGCAGAGTGAGCCGATCCAGAGAAGCAGTCCGATCGCGGCCAGCGTCGGACCCACGGCATAACTCAGGGTCGCTATCGTATTCTCGACGATCGTCCAGGGGTTCGACAGGTGAAACAGCGGGCTGTTCCACTTCACAACCTTGAGGAGCTTGAACAGCCCGATGCAGAAGACGCCGATCCCGACCAGCCAGAGGCCCAGGCTGGCTCCTGAACTCGATGAATCCTCGAAGTCATCCATGCCTTTCATCCCTCCCGAGATGACGACCGGATATCCAGGTCGTCATCCGATGTCGGTCGTTCCAGCGATCAAGGACGGCCCGGGCGCGCGGTCGATAGCCACCGCGGCGTTCACACCCAAACGATCCGTACACTCAAGAGTGGTTAAAATGAGGGAGAAGTCAACGGGCGGTTGATTTGGCGGCCGGGGGGATGAGGTTCATCCTCGGTGGGTTCCGTATCGGTTCGTTGACGGACGGTGCCGGGAGCCTCCTGCAGGGAGCGAGGAACGATCACGGGGCTCGCCACGCCACGTTCTCGTTCCGGTCAAGAAGCAAAACGTCCGGGTCCCCCTCACCGACATCCACGAGGAACCGTCGATTGCCCTCGGGATCCATCAGCGTCCATCGGGGCCCCTCCCCCGGGGCCATCCGAAGGACGGCCCGCGGTGCCCCTCGTTCGCCGGCGAGGACCAGCGAGGCCCCCTTGCCGGGCGCCTGGACGGAGGCGACTCCCAGCCTGACCCGGGGGTTCTGCCGGTCGTCCGTCAGGGTTAAAAAGGTCCCCTTCTCCTTCGAGGTCCCCAGGCCTCCGCGGAGGTTGCCCGCCCGATCCACGAGCTTGAAGGAGCGGGCCGCGACGGTCTCAAACGACCCCCGCGCCCCCAGCTGGCCCGTGATCCAGACGTAGACACACATCCCCAGCACCAGAACCACCAGGGCGAGAAGGTACAGCCGAAGCCGCCGGATGGTCCTTTCGGCTCGACGCAGGCGATCGCGCGTGTTGGCTCGGTAGTCGGATTCAACCATCCCGGGACCCCCTCTTTCGTGTTAGCTGACTCCGGCGCCGCATCGGACCCGGCTTAATCATTCAGGCCCTGAAGACAGACGCAAGAGAAACGAGGGGATTCGAGCGATCGACCGAAAGACCTCGCGGGTGCGTTCCCCGGGCTTCGGGGGGATGATGTGCGAGCGGGGAAGAGGCGAGGCGGGCTTCCCCCGGTCCGGAAGCCTTTCGCCGCGGCCGCTGGAACGTCCGGACAATCAGTTCCCGTGACGGCCGGCCTCGATGTCCTCGAACATCGACTGGATCAGGTCGGCCGTGCTGAAGAAGAACGACTCGGCCTTCCCTTTCTGCTCGAGGTAGAGGGTGCCCGGATCGATGGCCTCGGCCCGGCGCTGAACCTCGGAAAGGTCCCCGCTCGAACCGTCCATGCGATCCTCCAGCATGCGGAAGGCGCTGGTGGCTTCCAGGAACGCCTCCCGGACGTCGTCGGCGTGGGTTTCGGCCTTCGGGTCCATCTGGACGGCTTCGGCCCGCTGGTTGAGCTCCGTGCGGCTGTTCCGCAGGTCGCTGTTGGACCCATCCAGGAGGCCGCCGAGGGCAACCAGGGCCTCCCCGAGCGCACTCAGACGTTCACTCGTGTACTCGTGATCGTATTTCGCCTCGCCCTCGGGGGCGGAATACGGCTGTCGGGCCAGTTCGATGTAATCCTGCACGGCCCCAGGCATCTCAAGCTCCGGTTCGGGCTCGGGTTCCGGTTCCGGTTCGGGCTCGGTGTCCTCCTGAACCTCCTCTTCGGGCTGAGGTTCGGGCTCCGTGGGTTCCTCGACGGCGACCTCCTCGGTCGGCTCGGCGGGTTCCTCAGGTTCCTGGGCGGCACACCCCGCGAGCAGGGTAAAGGCCACCAGAAGAGCCCCGACAAGAACACCGGTGCTTCGATCGAACAACGTTGATTGAACCATGACTAACTCCCCCATGAGGACAAAGATCGAATATGACGTTCCTACAAACTATCACATGATGTTCACACGAAAAGCCCCTCATCTCAGCCCGACCCGGGGGCACTGAGCCCGCGCGGGCTTGCCCGGTGTTCGAGTCCAAACGCCCCTCCCCGTGCGGGGTCGAAGCCGCCGGATTTCACCATTGGAAGTCCATCAGCCGAGCGTCAGGCTCCCCGGGAGGAGTGATCGTTCGGATTGGCCCCCCCACGATCCCGATGGGCTGACACCGACGTCAGTACCCTATCTCGCTGGTGGCCCCGGGCGATCCGCGTTCCGGGGTGCCCCTGACCCCCGAGGCCCGGCCCATCGGGTAGAGCGACCCCGGCGTCCGTTTGTTCGCCCCGTAAACCCCAGTTAACGAAGAACCGATTTTTTTGTCGAAAATTGTGCGCGTTAGACCGAACGAGGTCTAATTCCAGCCCGACTTTCGCTCTCGTGTGGGGAATCTAAGGGTTGCGACACGAATTGTTAAGAATGACGGGAGAAAACGAAAAGGGCGGGGTCCCACCTGAAACGTCACCGAGTTGCGGCTTCTGACGGGAGGAACCACGCGAAGGGAAAACGATCCCGGGGGTCGAACGGACGGACCGGGGCGGAGGATGACAACGTTTCGACGCCGGGTTATTTGACGTGGCTCTCCCACTCCTCGACGTCCTCCGCGAGTGCTGTCCGGAACCGTTCCAGCGCCGGCCTCCGAACCCTTCGTTTCGTGGCCGCGTGCGCCCCCATGTCCAGCCGCTGCAGGGAATCGGCCGCCTCCCGGGCCCGGTCCATCACCTCGTCCGCCGGCAGCACCCGGTCCAGGAACCCCGCGCGCCTCGCCTCCTCGGGTGAATACGGCCGCGCGAGGATGGTCGCCCTCGAAAAATCGGCGGGCGTCATCCGCTGGCGGCAGACCTCGGTCGCGAACCGGGGAAGCGTCAGGCCGATTTCGACTTCGTTGGCCTGGAGGGTGAAATCGCCGGCCGCCCCGATGCGTTCGTCCCCGACCAGGACGAGAAACAGGCCCATCGCAAGGGCGTGTCCCGTGCACGCCACCACCACCGGCCTGGGAAACGCGAGAAGACGTTCAAGGGTGTCCGCCCCCGCTTTGAGCATCTCAACGAGAGCCTCGGGGCCCTCCTCGAACGCCGCCAGGTCGAAGCCGCCCGAGAACATTCCGTCCCGACCGGCCAGAAGCAGGATCTTACCGTCGGCTTCCGCCCGGTCGAGAGCCTCGTTCAGCGCCTCCATCATGTCCACCGACATCACGTTGGCCTTGCCGTCGTTTAGCCGGATGGTGACGAATGCTTCCTCCGGTTCGTAGGATACCGGCCCGTTCATGGTCGAAACCCCCTTCTGACGCATGGATGGTTCGATCACGAGCACGATAGCATGAAGGGTGAACTAAACAACACGTGGACGATGTCGACCCCTCCCCCGGCAGGGTGCACGGGCCCATCGGGTCGACGGCCGTGATCCCCGGTGACCCGACGGATTCGAGAACAACGCCCCGGGGCCCTCTCCGGACGCGCTGAAGCCGGGACGACCACGACGCCACTCAGCTGAAATCCTCCCCTTCGGGGTTGTCGGGGCCTCTCACCGGGATTTCGTCAAAGGGAAATGATCCTGTTGAAGCCACCTCTCGAGCGGTACATACTGTGCTAAGCTGCAGTGGGGATCCACGGTGTTATTCTTCCGGAAGGGGTGTTTTGGCATGTTCACTTGTCTTAAGCGTGTTTTGAGCCTCGTTGTGACCGCGGGACTGCTGGTGGCCCTCTCGGGCCCGGCCGCCCGGGCTCAGCAGCCGGATTTCAGCCAGGAGAACTGGTATTTCGGGGGCGGCATCAGCCACAACGACCTGGACAACTTCGACAACGCCCTGGGCGTTCAGGCCTTCGGCGGCCTGGACCTTCCCTACACCTTCCACCCTCAGGTCTCGAACCACGTCGAGCTCGGCGTGATGGCCACGGATGACTTCGAGAACGACGCCACCGGGGCCGAGACGGACCACACGGGCGTCTGGGGGGCGGGTGTGATGAAGATCCACATCAACCCCCGATTCCGGGCCCTCGGCCGCCTGGGGTATGACTCCGGGGACGACGACGGCCTGCTGGCGGGAATCGGCGTGGAGTACCTCATGGCCCGCCGCTGGATGCTGCGCGGGGAGTTCGTGGCCCGGGACAACATCGACTCCTTCCAGGCCAACCTGGCGTATCACTTCTGAGGAACCGCCGCCGGCCTTTCAACGGTCACCAGCCCTCACGGGGGACTCTGCGTTCCCGCCGGGATTCGCTCGGATCGATTTTTGCTGGTCCACGGACCGGTCTGCCGGGAGGATGATCGTCCCGGTGAAACGTGAGGAATTCACCGTCGTCCTGGTCCTGATGCTGGTCCTCGTTCCGTCCTGATGCGGGGAATCCAGGACGGAGCAGATGGTTCGAAAGCTGGACGCGGAGGACGCGTCCGTGCGGCAGGCCGCCTGCATGGGCCTTGGGCCCCTCTGATCCTCCTGGGCTTATGAATCCGTCAGGGACGTTTATGAAAGCGATCCTGATACGACGGTGCGGATTGTCGGCCTGGAGACGCTGGGCACACCGTCGGCCCGACCGACGACGCTCTGCCCCTCCTTACGCGGACCCTGGGGGACGACTCGGACACCTCGTCCTGCACGCGGTGCGGGGCCCTGGGGAAGCGCGAATCCTCCCGCGGCGTCGAACCGCTGGTGGCCCTGCTGGACCACGAGAACCCTGAGGTCCGCGGGGCGGCCGCCTCTTCCCTGGAAAAGATCAACGACCCTTCCGCCCTACCCGCGCTGCACAACCGCCTGACGGTTGGGAGAACGACAAGGCCCACCGCCTGGTCGAGAGAACGCCATCTACCTCATCGAGGCCAGATCGTAGGGAACCCCTAAATCGCCGGGACCCTACCCTTTCGGAGGATTCCTCACGAGAAACGCTCTGAGGACGATCGTTTTCCGGGCCCCGCCCCGGGACGGTTCGGACGGGCGAATAAGTCCTTAAGTCCGTCTCCGAGGCTCGATGATGGACTCAGGGATTTCCTGCATCAGTGAAGTCGGCCGAGGAGGAAGGCGAAGGCCGCCCTCGAACGCTGCTGGAGCCTTCCCGGGGGTTCCGGAGATTCCACGGATTCATCGGTACGGTGGGACCGTGCGACGGTCTCCGCCTCACTCGCCCGGGTCGGAAACGTCAGGGTGGACCCCTCGTAGATCAGGTCGGGGTTCTGGATGTCGTTGCGCCGAATGACCGCCTCGTAGTGCTCGTCGGACACCTGAAGCCGGTAGAACAGCTCCGAGAGGGTGTCCGCCCAGCGCACCCGGACCTCCACCCAGTCCGCCGAACGAGGTGATGGTGCGTCCGCCGCGTCCGCACGGGCCGCCCGCTGGGCCTCCATCTCGTTCACGGTCTGCTGCAGCTCGTCCCGGCGGGCGGCCGCCTCACGGTAGTCGGTGCGCAGCTCGTCCATCTCACGGTCCGGGGCGGTCGCCTGAGACCCCTCCTTCGCCGCCGACCCGGGCGCGCCAAGCCAGGCCGCGAACAATCCCACGGCGGCCACGGCCAGCAGGAACCCGACCACCCCGTCCACCCATCGACGCCGGTCGGACTCGGCCGGTTCGGGGTCCCCGTTCCCCTCGCCGCGGTCGGACGCCGCCCCCTGAAGGGTCGGGGCCGCGCCCGCCCACTCGAGGTCGCCCCGATCCCGCAGGGTCTCGGCGATGATTCGTATCCGCCTGGGGAGCAGGTCCCAGTAGGCGTCGAACACGACCTTCAGGTCCTCCAGCTCCAGGACCTCCACGTGATCGTACAGGTAGTCGGGCGCGGAGTCGTCCCGCCGAAGGTACACGATTCGGCGGTCGTCGTCGGAGTAGGCTTCCCGGGGCAGTCGGACCTCCTCGTGCTGGACCTGGTAGAGGGTGCGGTCCGCGGAGATCCGGTTGACCGTAATCCCATCCGGCTTGAAGGGCATCTGGTCCACGGTGCTGGGCAGCAGGACCTGATCCTCCGAGGCCTGCAGGTACATGGCCACGATGTCCTTGAGGTCCTCGTCGCTGAACCACTCGTCCATGCGGTAGGGAAGCTCGATGTCGTAGATTTCACGGCCGGCCAGTTTTTCGAACAGCCGCTGCGAGTAGGCCACCAGGCGCGGGTCCTGGACCCGCTGGAGCACCCCGCCCCGTCCGAAGCTTTCCATCAGCTCGGGCGGCACGGTCTCCTCGGGCTCCGGGATCCGATAC
>CAZEBV010000107.1:0-8337 GCA_964510695.1 uncultured bacterium | reverse complement strand
ATCACCACCAGCGAACCCATCAGGGCGATCTTGTTGGACTGCTCCAGCAGCCCGGGCTCAAACTCCCGGAAGTAGAAGTAGAAAAAACCCACGCCCAGCAGGACCACGCCCAGGCTGGCCGCCCCTCCCAACAGCTGGAACCGCACCTTCTTGTTGTTCATGGCCTTCAGAATCCGGCGGTGCTCCTCGTTCACCGTCTCCCCCGACCGCAGGACGACCTCCCCCTCCTCGAACGTGTGGAAAAACGGTTCCACGCCGTTGAGGGCGGACTGAACCCGGTCCTCGAACTGCTCCTTGTCGAAGTAAACGGTGGGGCGAACGATCCGTTCGACCAGCTTCAGGACGGCGGGAGCGTAATCGAAGTTCGGGTACAGGTCGGACATCATCCCCCGGGCCCGGGCCTTCACCTCGGCCGTCCCGATCAGGCGGTTTCGAAGGTCGGAGAGGGCAACCTCCCTGCGGGACCCGAAGACCCCCTGGTCCGAAGCGTCCTCGGGAATGGAGCGCACGATCCCCCGCTTTTGGTGGGTGAACTGATCGAACACGTCCCGGTCGGGAATGATCCCCTGGTCGAGCAAAAACCGGGCGACCAGCAGCGCGATCTCCTGCAGCCGGTCCCAGTCCCGTCGGGTGTCCGGGAGATCGATCCCGTCGAGGGTTCGATCGCCGTCCCGCAGCGAGCGGATCTCGGTGCGAAAATCCTCCAGAATGCGGCGGCGTTTGGTGACGTCCTCGACGAACCGGGGCCGCACCGAGGCCAGCGCACGCTGCCGTTTGGATTCCGTGCGCTCCCGATCGACCAGACGGTAGCGCTGGTCGACGCGGTAGGTGACGGGAGAGGGTTCACCGACGTCCAGCCGGGACAGGTCGAAATACCGGGTGGTTGGAAAGGAAAGCAGGGTGAGAAGGCCGATCAGGACCAGCACGACCAGCCAGTTCCGTCGAGTCAGGCGGGCCTGCCTGACCTCTTCTTTTTGAGACACCATCCTGGTTCCCCCGGCTTCGGCTCATTCCTGGGATGACGTTCCGGGCCCGGTGGGCCCCGGTCGTCGAAGGCTCGCCGCCGTCACCACGCTGCCGCGGGGGCTCTCCGACGCGGCTTCGGGTGCTGGGCGGTTCGGAGAACGATTGCGGCCGGGGCCGCCGGAGCGCCGACGGTCAGTTCGTCCCGGCGTCCTCGAAAGCGTCGAAGAAGTCCTGTACCAGCGTATGACGGACCACGTCATCCTGAGTAAACTCTACGAAGGATAACCCGTCAATCCCCCGCAGGATCTCGCGCGACTGTACGAGCCCGCTGGTCTTCCCGGCGGGCAGGTCGATCTGGGTAATGTCCCCGGTGACCACGGCCCGTGAGGAGGACCCGAACCGGGTCAGGAACATCTTCATCTGCGGTGCCGTCGTGTTCTGAGCTTCGTCCAGGATCACGAAGGAATCCGTCAGGGTCCGACCCCGCATGAACGCCAGCGGCGCCACTTCGATGGTCCCCTCCTCCAGCATCCGGTCGCAGACGCTGAAGTCCATCAGGTTGTAGATCGCGTCGTACAGCGGGCGGAGGTAAGGGTTGACCTTCTCCTGGAGGTCCCCCGGCAAAAACCCCAGGGTCTCCCCGGCCTCCACGGCGGGGCGCACCAGCACGATGCGGGAGAAACGGTCCTTCTTCAGGAAGGACAGGGCCATCGCCATGGCCAGGTAGGTTTTCCCGGTGCCGGCCGGCCCCACCCCGAAGACGATCTCATGCTCGCGGATGGCCTCCACGTACTGTTTCTGAGTCAGGTTGCGGGGCTGCACGGGTTCACCCGTGCGGGAGACCATGATGGTCTCGTCGGCCATGTCCGTCGAAGCCTCGGGATCCTCCATCCAGGCGTTCACGAAATCACGGATATCCAGCCCGTTCTCGCCCTCCCGAAGGACGTCCACGTAATCCTCGATCAGCTGGGCCGCCCGGCTCGGGTGAGGGTCGGGTCCCTCGATGATCAGCTGGTTACCCCGCGGGATGATCGTGACGGGCATCCGGGATTCGATCTCGTCGATGTTCTCGTCCTGGGGACCGCAGACCGCCAGGCTCTCGGCCGGGTCCCTGAGGTCCACCTGCTCACTCATCGTCCTCGGTCACCTCGATGTGCAGCTCGTCGAGCTGTTCGTCGGAGACGGCGGCCGGGGCCCCCGTCAGGGGGTCGGTCGCCCGCTGGGTTTTGGGGAAGGCCATAACCTCCCGGATCGAATCGGCCCCGACCAGCAGCATGATCAGCCGATCGAAACCGAAGGCGATCCCACCGTGGGGGGGTGCTCCGTAGCGAAGGGCCCGCATCAAAAACCCGAACTTCTCCCGGGCGGTGGACTCGTCGATCCCCAGCGTCTCGAACATCAGCCGCTGACGGTCCGGTCGGTGGTTGCGGATGCTGCCGCCCCCCACCTCCACGCCGGTCCAGACGTGGTCGTAACTACGGGAGCGTGCTTCCTCGGGGCGGTCGGGAAGCTAGTCGATGGACGCCTCCGTGGGCGCGGTGAACGGATGGTGGGTCGCCACGTGACGACCCTCCTCGGGGCTGTATTCGACGAGCGGAAACTTCGTCACCCAGACCGGCGCCTGATCATCATCCCCGGCCAGACCCTCGTCCTCGGCCACGACCTCACGGAGGGAACCAAGCACCTCGTGAACCACGTCCTGTTCGTCGGCCACGATCAGAAGACAATCCCCCGCCTGGACGCCCTTCTCCCGGAGATCCTCTTTCTCCGCGTCGGAGAGGAACTTCGCCAGGGGGGAATCCCACCCTCCGTCACCGACCTGAAACCAGGCCAGTCCCCCGGCTCCCTCCGACTGCGCCCGCTCGGTGTAGTCGTCCAGCCGCGAGCGGGACCAGGAGGCTCCTCCGGGGACACGGATTCCTTTAATGATACCATTCTCCTCCAAAATTGACCGAAACACGTTGATCTCCGTGTCACGGAAGATCTCGGAGAGGTCGAGGAAACGCAGATCGTAGCGGAGATCGGGGCTGTCGGTGCCGTAGCGGTTCATGGCCTCATCGTGCGGCAGGCGGGGGAAGCGCCCCTCGGGCAGCTCGAGGCCCGCCGCCCGCGCGGCGGCCCGCACCAGTCCCTCGGAGAACGCGTAGATCGTTTCCCGGTCCACGAAGCTGGCCTCCACGTCGATCTGAGTGAACTCGGGCTGGCGCTCCGCCCGGAGACCCTCGTCCCGAAAACACCGCACGATCTGATAGTACCGGTCCAGGCCCGAACACATCAGTATTTGCTTGAAGAGCTGGGGCGACTGCGGCAGGGCGTAGAAGCGCCCCGCGTGCAGCCGGCTCGGAACGATGAAGTCCCGGGCTCCCTCCGGGGTGGACCGCGTTAGGGCCGGCGTCTCCACCTCGACGAAACCCTCCCCGTCGAGGTAATCCCTGACCGCGCGGGCGGCCCGGTGGCGAACCCTCAGGTGACGCTGCATGCGGGGGCGGCGCAGGTCGAGGTATCGGTACTCCAGCCGCAGCGACTCCCGGGTCTTCTCCGCGTCGTCGAGCTCGAAGGGTGGCGTTTCGGCTTCGTTGTGGACCTCGAGCTGCCCGGCGGTCAGTTCGACTTCACCGGTCGCCAGGTCCGGGTTCACGGTGTCCGGGGACCGTTCCTGAAGCCTCCCCGTCACGGTCACCACAAACTCCTTGCGAAGTTCCCCCGCCCGTTCGTGGAGGGCCTCGTTCTCGCTCTGGTCGAAGACCACCTGGAGCAGCCCGGTGTGATCCCGGAGGTCGAGGAAAATCAGCCCCCCGTGGTCCCGGCGTCGGTCCACCCACCCGGAGACGGTCACCTCCTCGCCCACGTCGCCGGAGCGAAGTTCGGCGCAGTGGTGGGAACGGTACGGGTCGGCGTGGTTCACGTCGGAGGGACTCACGACTCCGTCTCCTTTCCGGACGGGGAATCCTCCTCGGGGGAAGGGGCCCGTCCAACGTCCTCGAGCGTCTCGATCACCCGGTCGGCCGCCGGCCCCACCGGAGGGTACGACAGGTCCTCCTGATCCCCGCTGTCCAGCCGCTTGAGGGTCACCGCCCCTTCCTCACGCTCCTGGTCTCCCAGAAGCAGGGCGACCTTCGCACCGTAGCGGTTGGCCCGACGCAGCTGCGAGCGGAGGCTCGTCCCCGGTTCGCCCAGTTCCACCCGGACCCCCCGCCCGGACGGACCGGGCCGCCTCCGAAGCGCCAGGGCCAGTGGAAGCACGGCGCCCAGGGATTCGGGGTCGAAGTTGACCACGAAGCAGTCCGTGCGGGTCTCCACGTCCGGTTCGTCGGGTTCCTCCCCCTGCAGCAGCATGATTCGCTCCAGCCCCGCCGCGAAGCCCACGGCCGGGGCGGGGTCCCCCCCGAGTTCCTCCACGAGGCCGTCGTAGCGTCCTCCGGCCAGCACGGCGTCCTGACTGCCCAGCTCCCCGGAAACGAACTCGAAGGCGGTGCGGCGGTAGTAATCAAGCCCCCGCACGAGGGTCGGATCCAGTTCGTAGTCGACGTCCATGGTTTCCAGGGAATCGCGGACCCCCTCGAAGTGGTCCTCGCACGCCTCACACAGGGCCTCCAGAATGGACGGAGCGTGCTCCCCGTACACCGACTGGCAGGACGACCGGTCGCAGTCGAGGACTCGGAGCGGGTTGGCCTCCAGCCGACGGCGGCAGTTCTCACAGAGTTCATCCCGGTGGGGATCGAGCCGGGCGGTGAGTTCGTCGAGGTAATCCGGACGGCAGGCGGGACAGCCAATCGAGTTCAAAAGAAGGCGAGCCCCGGGGACGCCGGCCTCCCGAAGGAACCGGGCCCCGAGCTGGATGACCTCCGCGTCCATCAGGGGATCCTCCCGACCGAAACACTCCACCCCCACCTGGTGGAACTGTCTCAGCCGGCCGCTCTGGGGCCGTTCGTGGCGGAACATCCCACCCCGGTAGAAGAGCTTCAGCTGGTTGTGTCGGGAGAGAAGACCGTGTTCGATCACGGCCCGTGCCACGCCGGCGGTGTTTTCCGGACGCAGGGCGATGACCCGATCTTCCGCCTGTTCGACGGTGTACATCTCCTGGGACACGATGTCGGTTTCGCTGCCGAGCGACCGGTCGAAAAGCCGTCCGTCCTCCAGCACCGGCGTGACGATCTCCCGGAAGCCGGCCGTCCGGAAGACGTCCCGGGCGGTCTCCATGAGGGCGTGCAGCCGCTCCCCGGAGCCCCCCAGATAATCACGCATGCCGGACAGCGCGTGAAGGTTCATGAAGGAAAACTCAGACCGGAGGGGATGGGGTCGATCGTCGGCCGGGCCGCGGGTTCATCCCGCCACGCCCCGGGCGTCCCCGGCCCGCGATTTCAGGGACTCGACCCGGTCGGTGGCTTCCCAGGTGAAACTCCCGTCCTCCGGTTGACGCCCGAAGTGGCCGTAGGCGGCCGTGGGGCGGTAGATCGGTCGGCGGAGGTCAAGCGCCTCGATCAGTCCCTCCGGCGAAAGGTCGAACTCCTCCCGCACGAGTTCCTCCAGCCGGTCGTCGGGGAGCTCGCCGGTGCCGTGGGTGTCCAGCAGGATCGACACGGGCTGCTCGACCCCGATGGCGTAGGCGAGCTGTACGGTGCACTCGCCCGCCAGGCCGGCGGCCACGAGGTTTTTGGCCACGTGGCGCGCCGCGTAGGTGGCACTGCGGTCGACCTTGGTGGGGTCCTTCCCGGAGAAGGCGCCGCCGCCGTGGCTGCAGAACCCGCCGTAGGTGTCGACGATGATCTTGCGGCCGGTCAGGCCGGCGTCCCCGAAGGGCCCGCCCCGCACGAACCGGCCGGTGGGGTTCACGTAGAACTCCGTGTCGTCGGTGAGGTACCGTTCGGTGACCACCGGCCGAATCAGCGCCTCGATAACGTCGTCCCGGATCGTGTCCTGCTCGACGTCCGGGTCGTGCTGGGTGGAGACCACGACCGCGGTGACCTCACGGGGCTCCCCGTCCTCGTAGCGCACGCTCACCTGGCTTTTCCCGTCGGGGCGCAGGTAGGGAATCTCATCGGATCGGCGCAGCTCGGTCAGTCCCCGGGTCAGACGGTGCGCCAGCACGATCGGCAGGGGCATCAGCTCGTCGGTTTCGTCGGTCGCGTACCCGAACATCAGTCCCTGATCACCCGCCCCCCCGGTGTCCACCCCCTGGGCGATGTCGGGGGACTGCCGGTCGAGCGCCCGCATCACGGAGCAGGTCTCGGCGTCGAAACCCAGTTCACTGTGCGTGTAGCCGATGTCCTCGACGACCTCCCGCACGAGGTCGTTGTAGTCCACGCTGGCCTCCGAGGTCACCTCCCCCGTTAACAGGACCAGACCGGTGGAAACGGAAGTCTCGCAGGCGACCCGGCTCTCCGGGTCACCGGCGAGGTGGGCGTCCAGAACCGCGTCGCTGATCTGGTCCGCCATCTTATCGGGATGGGCCTCCGTTACGGACTCGGAGGAGAACACGAAGCTGCCGCGGCCGTCCTCAACGTTCTGCATGGACAAATCCTTTCTCGTCGTGGTTGATCGGTTCAGGAAGCACGTTCGGAGCGATCATCCTCGTCGTCGACCCGGACGTCCTCGGGGTCGTGGAACTCGGGAAGCTTTTTTTCGTCCAGCGAATCCAGCAGGTTCCGGGCCCGATCCGGGAAATCCCGCTCGTGGTAGGCCCGGGCGAGCAAAAGGCGTTCCACGGGCTCGAGCTCGTCCCGAACCGACTTCAATTTGCGATATTGAATGAGCGCGTACGCGGAATGGTTGAGCTCGAACAGGTAAAGGTCGCCGAGAAGCCGATGCCCCTCGGACCAGTAAGGATCCCGACGAAGGCCTTTCTTCAGCCAGTCGACGGCCCGTTCGAGTTCGTCCCGGCTCAGAGCCTCACGGGCGTTTCGGATGTATTGATCCATCTCAGGGGAATCGGCCCCCGGGGTGTCCGAACCCGGAGCCGTTCGAAGAAGAACGGGATTGTAGCAGGATCGAAATCCCTTGCAAAACCGGCGGCGACCCGTCCGGACGGCCTCGAACCGGTGACGCGATCAGGTGTCCTCCGCCGGACGCCGGATCACGTCCGCGGCGGGGCGGCCGTAGTGCTCCATGAAGGCGTTGAAGATCGGAGGGATGCGCTCCATGGTGCGGGTCGTGGTGTTGACGAGCGGCACGCAGAACATGGAGTCACGGATGTAGGAGGGGGCCTCGACGTTTTCGGCCTCCCGGGTCTCCCCGGCCTCGAGCCCCGTGACCATCACGACCAGGACGCTGATAATCACGGCCACCTTGACCAGGCCGAAAAGGCCGCCGAGAAGACGGTCCAGCGAACCGAGCTTGATCTCGCGGATCATGTTATGAACCAGCATGCCGATCGCCGCCACCAGGAGGGCACCGAGGACGAAGACGACCCCGAAGGCCACCGTCGTGCGAACGGAGGGGCTGGCCATCCCTTCCAGGAGAGGCAGAAGGTAAGGGTAGAACAGAAAGGCCAGAAGCAGCCCCACCATGAAGGCCATGAAATAGACGACCTCCATGATGAACCCCCGCCGGAAACTCCAGCCGAACCCGGCCACGAGGGCCACGACGATGACCAGGTCGACCCAGTTCATGTCAGCCCCCCCAGGTGACGGTGTCGGCGAAGTAACTGTTGGCCGCCTCGTCCAGCAGGTCCCGGGTGAGCCGGGGCTCCTCCTGTCGGAAGCGGCAGAAGTCCCCGATCACCTCGAGGACGTCCCGCGGGTGGCAGCGCCGCATGTCCCGTTCCTCGTCGTGGTAGTGGCGGGTGACGAAATACTCCGCCAGGGCCTGATCGTAGGGGACCCCCTGGCGCTCGCACTCCGACTCGAAGATCTGGAGGAACTCCTCCTCGTCCGGGTTCTGAGTCTCGATCTTGTAGCGAAGCCGGCGAAGGAAGGCCTCGTCCACGAGCTGTTCGGGATCGAGGTTGGTGCTGTAGAAGACCAGCAGCTCGAAGGGGACCTCGATCCGAAGGCCCGTGTGGAGCGTCAAAAAGTCCACCCGCTTCTCCAGCGGAACGATCCACCGGTTCAAAAGCTCGTCGGGCGACATGCGCTGACGCCCGAAGTCGTCGATCAGCAGAATCCCGGTGTTGGCCTTCAACTGGAAGGGGGCCTCGTAAAACTTCACGTCGGGGTTGTACATCAGGTCCAGCTCTTCCATGGTCAGCTCCCCGCCCACGCTGACGAAGGGACGCCGGGTCACCAGCCACCGATCGTCGATGGTCTTCTCCGGCACGGGCTCGCGGGTGTGGTAATGCGGGTCGAACAAACGGATCACCGATCCGCCCACGAAGATCGCCTCGGGGATGGCCACGTAATCGCCGAAGGCGTCGATGATCCGCTCACACATCGC
>CAZEBV010000106.1:0-8393 GCA_964510695.1 uncultured bacterium | reverse complement strand
AACATGGCCCCCGAGTACGGCGCCACAATGGGTTTCTTCCCGGTGGACGACGAAACCCTCAACTACCTCACCCTCACGGGACGGGACCCCGAACACGTCCGACGGGTCGAACGCTACACCAAAGCTCAGACCCTGTTCCACGACGAGAACGCCGGCGTGCCGGACTACTCCAGTCGGCTTTCCCTGGACATGTCCGAGGTCGAACCCAGCGTGGCGGGACCGACCCTGCCCCACGATCGCATCCCCCTGTTTCACCTCAAGCAGGAGTTCTGGCGCTCGATCCACGAAGATTACGACCGGGACCCTCCGCTCCCCGGGGACCTCGACGACTCGAGCCGGGATTGGCTGGAGGGGGACGAACCCGTCCTGCCGTCGAAGCGGGAGGATCGCCTGGACCTCTACGAAGCGTCCCGCACGCCGGTGGAGGTCGACGGGCAGCGCCACGACATGGGCCACGCGTCGGTGGTCGTGGCGGCCATCACCTCCTGCACGAACACCTCCAACCCGACGGTGATGGTGGGCGCGGGCCTGCTGGCCCGCAACGCCGTCGAGCGGGGGCTCGAGGTCCCCTCCTACGTGAAGACGAGCCTGGCCCCCGGCTCCATGGTCGTCACGCAGTACCTGGAGGAACTGGGCCTCACGGAGGACCTGGACGCCCTGAACTTCAACCTCGTCGGCTACGGGTGCACCACCTGCATCGGCAACACCGGGCCGCTGCCCGATCCCGTGGTGGAGGCCATCGAGGAGGACGACCTCGTGGTCGCCTCCGTCCTGAGCGGAAACCGGAACTTCGAGGGTCGGATCAGCCCCCATACGCTGACGAACTACCTCTGCTCGCCGCCGCTGGTGGTGGCCTTCGCGCTGGCCGGCACGGTCGACATCGACCTCGCCCGTGAACCCCTCGGAACCGACCGGGAGGGCGAACCCGTCTACCTGAGTGACCTCTGGCCGAGCATGGAGGAGATCCAGAACGCCATCCGGGACGTGCTGGACCCGGAGATGTTCAAGCGGCAGTACGAGGGGCTCTTCGAGGGCACGGATCGCTGGAAAAACCTGGACGTACCCACCGGGGAGACCTTCGAGTGGGACCCGGACTCCACCTACATTCGCCAGCCCCCCTTCTTCCGGGACATGCCCCGGGAGGTTCCCGAAACAGAGGACGTCCACGACGCCCGCTGTCTGGTGCTGCTGGGTGATTCGGTGACCACCGACCACATCTCCCCGGCCGGCGCCATTCCCGCGCAGAGCCCGGCCGGACAGTACCTGATCGACCGCGGGGTCAAACCCGACGAGTTCAACTCCTACGGCTCACGGCGGGGCAACCACGAGGTCATGATGCGCGGGACCTTCGGCAACATCCGCCTCGAGAACGAGCTGGTGGACCGCGAGGGCGGCTACACCCGGTATTTCCCCGAGGACGAGGAAACCTCCATCTACGAGGCCGCGATGCGCTACCGGGAGAACGACGTCCCTCTGATCGTCATGGCCGGGGAGCAGTACGGCACGGGCTCCTCCCGGGACTGGGCCGCCAAAGGGACCGACCTGCTGGGCGTGGACGTGGTCATCGCGAAATCCTACGAACGCATCCACATCGCCAACCTGATCGGAATGGGGGTCCTGCCGGCCCAGTTCACGGGGGACGAAGACTGGCGGGACCTGGGTCTCACCGGGGAGGAGCACTACGATGTCGAGGGCATCGCGGACATCGAACCCCGTGACACGCTGACGGTGACGGCCACCGACGACGGGGGGAACACCACCCGCTTCGAGGTGCTCGCCCGTCTGGATACCCCCATCCAGGTGGACTATTACCGCCACGGCGGCATCCTCCAGTACGTCCTGCGCCATAAACTGGAGCCCGTGGAAGCCTCCCCCGCGTCCTGAACCCGAGGCCGCTTTCGGTACGCTCCTCGCACAACGTATGGTCCTTGGGTTGAACGTGGCCCGGCCTTTTGTGGGGGCCGACCCTGCCCGGCGTGCGTGGTGATCCCTCGTGACCACCCCGATTTTCCAGCTGCTGCTCGACGGGGCCGCCGACCGCTCGATCGGTTCCCTGGGGAACAAGACGCCCCTTCAGGCCGCCCGCACCCCGAACCTGGACGCCCTGGCGGAGGCCGGGGCCAGCGGGCTGATGGAGGTCGGTCCTCCCGGGGTTCCCCTCCACAGCCCCGCCGCCCACGGGCTTCTGTGGGGGCTGGATCTCACGTCCGTACCGCCCCGGAGCCTGCTGGAGATCCACGGCGCCGGATTCGACGCCCGGGACCACGACGCCGTCTTCTTTTTCTACCTCGTGGCGGGACGGACCGGCGCGGACGGGTGGCACGTCACCCGGCGGCTTCCCGCGTCCGGGAAGCATGACCCCATCGCGGATCATCTTCCCTCCCCCGTCTCCCTCGAGGCCGGGGGACACCGCTGGCGCTTCGACTTCCGCTCGCTGGGTCGCCCCAACAGCGGCGTGGCCCTCGTGGACGGTGAGGGCTGGACCTTCCCCCCGAACGCCCGTCTGACCGACTCGGATCCCTTCCAGGACGATTACCCGCTGATCGCACCCGAACCCATGGAGGGCCTCAACCTCGGGGAAAACGACCGCCATCGACTCGAAGCGTACGTCGGGGCCATCCGGGCAATCATCCGCCGTTCGGCCGACTGGCTGTCGGACAGTCCCGATCACGATTTCATGGCCCCCAAGTGGCACGCCCCCGCCGAGCGTCCCTCCCCCCCGACGCTGAAAGATCGCTGGGGCCTGGACGGGGCCACGGACAGCCCCAAGCACGGGGTGAAGGGACTGGCCGACCTGATGGGGATGGAGGTGCTGGACCCCGAGGGGGCCGCCGACTACGAAGAGCGGGTGATGCGGGCCGTGGAGGCCCTGGAGGCGGGACGGGACTTCGTGCACTGCCACTTCCCGGAACCGGACGCCCCGGGGCACGAGGGGAACCCCGAGGGGAAACGGGAGGTCCTCGAGCGCATCGACCGGGTGCTGGACCCGCTGGTCGACCGACGAAAAACGTGGCTGATCTGCGTGACCCCCGACCATTCCACCCCGTGTCAGACCGCCGGGGAACACGGCGGCGACAGCGTCCCGGTCCTCCTGACGGGCCCCGACACCCGGCGGGACGACGAAGCGACCTACGACGAAATCGCCGCCGGCCGGGGCGCGCTGGGCACCCTTCGTGCCCGCACGCTCATGCCGAGGATGCTCGATCTCACCGGACGAAGCCTCATGTACGAGGTTCGCCGACACCCCTCGGATCCGGCCCACCGAAGCCCGCCCGGGGACGTCCACCCGTTCGTCCCCTGACGATCCGCCCGGATCGAACGGTAGCCGCCGGGGCCGGCCTTCGGTACAATCAGCGACTTCGAAGGGGGAGGCGGAGGGGTGGCCGAGCCCGGCTGAAGGCACTCCCCTGCTAAGGGAGCATACCCTTAACAGGGTATCGAGGGTTCAAATCCCTCCCCCTCCGCCATCTTTTCTCCCGGACCCTGCGGTTGACCTTCGACGAACCGGTTCCCCTTTTTTGAGCGTCCCACCCCGTTCGACAACGTTATGGACTTAATCGTCGAGCGGAGGACCTCGGTGATTCCTTTGTGGACCCGGTTTTCACCCCATGGCGTCGCACGACAAACCGTCGGAACAACGGACGGAGGATCAAAAAATGGATTCCGAGCAGTTCGTGTTCGGCGTCGACCTCGACGGAGTCTGTGCCGATTTTTATTCCGGCCTCAAGAACATCGTCGCCGAGTTGAAGGACGTTGAGCCGAGCCAGCTCACCGACGAGGTGTCCTACGGGCTTCCGGAGTGGGATCTGGGTCCCCTCGGGGGATACGACGCCGTGCACCGTCACGCCGTTCGGGAACGCGATCTGTTCCGGAGACTGGAGCCCATTGAAGGGGTCCGAACCGCCCTCTGGGAGCTTCAACAGGAAATTCGAATACGAATCATTACCAACCGATTTTTCATCTCCTATTTCCACCGCGAAGCCGCCCGTCAGACGGTGGAGTGGCTCGACGAGCACCACATTCCCTACTGGGACCTCTGTTTCATCAAGGAGAAGACCGACGTGGGTGCGGATCTGTACGTGGACGATTCCCCCGAAAACGTCCGGGCGCTTCGTGAGCAGAACCACGACACGATCGTGTTCACGAACTCGACCAACCGGGAACTGGACGGCCCGAGGGCCGACTCCTGGAAGGAACTCGAGCAGATGGTGAGAGATTCCTACCGGTCCTGGAAAAACGGCGGGTAACTAGGTCCTAACCCTCCTCGAAAAGGGGACGTGACTTCTCGACCCATGGGAGCACACGTATCCCGCAAGTATCAGAGCTGAAGCTCAAGAGATAGGCGACGATGGCTGTCCGTTTCGAGGAGAAAGGGTTACCGGGGTTTGACTTCAGACTTCAGACATCAGACCTCGGATTGGTCCCCGACGTCTGACCTCAGACTTCAGACGTCAGACGGTTCCCTACGGGGGTCGAACCGGTAGCCGATCGAACCGTGCGGTCCGCGACGGTGCACCTGGCGGGCAATCTCGTCCAGGTCGCCCGGACCGGCGTAGGCGAACAGTCCGTCCACGTGGGGGAGGGCCCGCTTCATGCCGCGACAGGCCGGCTCGTAGTCGGGGGACGTGGCCAGGGGGTTCAACCAGAAGACGAACCCGGACAACCGTCGAAGCCAGGCCATACCGGATTCGAGCTCGTCCATTTCCCCCCGATCCAGGCCGTCGCTGATCATGATCAATCCGGTGGTCGAGTCCACGGCGAACGGGGCACGACGCCGAAGGTGTTGAAGTGCGTGGCCGATCCGGGTTCCCCCGCCCCACTCGGCGATTTCGGCGGCGAGGCGGTGCAGGGACCCCTCGGGTCCCGGTCCTTCGAAGATGTCCGTGACCTCCCGGATTTCGGTGTCGTAGAAGAAGATTCGGCTGCTCGGGGAGTACCGGTGCATGGCCCGCAGAAACTCCATCAGGAACGTTTCGTTCAGGGTGTCGAGGACCGAGCGGCTCACGTCGACCAGGACACAGGTGCGACTGATCGATCGCTCCCGTTTCTTCCTCGACAGCCGCATGATCCTTCCCCCGGTCTGGAAGCTGCGGCGAAGCGACCGTCGCACGTCGATCTCTCCTCCCTCACGGGCCGGTGAGTGGCGCCGCCCGGGCTTGAGGGCGATGGCCTCCGCGAATCGCTTCCACTCTCGGTGATCGAACCCCGAGTACAGGCCGGAGATCTCCACCGGGCGGCGGCTTCCCCCTGGACTGTAGGTGGAGACCGAAGCGGTTTCGGTGACTTCCGGGGACGGGTCTTCCTCCTCCCCGACGTCCGAATGCATCTGCGTTTGGTTGGAGCCGTGCTCGTGATTCGGTCGGACGTCACCGTCCCCGGGGAGGTCGTCCGCTGGATCCGGCGGCATCCGGGTGGCCAGACCCTCCGGGAAGTGTCCGATTTCGTCGCCGGTTTCCCCGGCGGTCGAGGTCTCCTCGCGCAGGTCCTTCCAGAACCGGGGGAACAAACGGTCGAACACGTCCAGGTCCCCGGGCCGGGAGATCAGGCTGCTTTTGAGGGCGCTGCGCACCCGCATCCGGCTCGTTATTCCCACTTCCATCAGGGCTCGGCCGGCGGTGATTCCGGCGTTGGACGGGACCTGCACTCCCCGATCTCGAAGCCGGGAAAGGAACCGAACCAGGGGTGCTGTGATCGGATGAGAGTCGTTCATGGAGGGGATGAGGCGTCGATTCGTGTTTGCTTGAGCCAGTCCTCAAGCTGCTGGCGCTGGATACGACGGGTGTCCTCGGTTTCCTTGAGCAGACAGCCCAGGGTCTGCTCGAGCTCCGTGAGCTGAAGTCCCTCGTCGTGGCCGTCCCGAAGCGACCGCAGAGCCCGGGCCCAGTCGAGCACCTCCGCAACCCCGGGAGGATTCACCAGGGGCTCCTCCCGCATTCGCCGGATGATCCCCACGAGCTGGGCAATCAACGGTTCGGAGAGTCCCTTTACCTTGCGGTTGATGATGCGTTGTTCCTTTTCCGGGGAGGGGGGAGGAATATGGAGGTAGAGACATCGGCGCTTCAGTGCTTCGCTGAGACCCCGGGTGCGGTTCGAGGTCAAGACCACCACCGGTGGACGGGAGGTCGAAATCGATCCCAGCTCCGGGATACTCACCTGCCAGTCCGACAGCACTTCCAGCAGGAAGGCCTCGAAGGGTTCGTCGGCCCGGTCGACCTCGTCGATCAGCAGAACCGGGGGCGTCTCCCCGTCGGCGCGCAGAGCGCGCAGAAGCGGACGCTCCAGCAGGTACTCCTCGGAGAAGACGCTTGTCTCACCGTCGGTGGGGGAGGCTTCACCGGCCTGCACCGCCAGTAGCTGTTTGGTGTAATTCCACTCGTACAGCGCGTTTTCGGCCGAGAGCCCCCGGTAGCACTGCAGACGGATCAGTTCGGTGTCCAGGCCGGCGGCCAGCACCTTGCCCAGTTCGGTTTTCCCCGACCCGGGCTCCCCCTCCACCAGCAGGGGTTTGCCCATCCGAAGGGACAGCCAGGTCGGGGTCAGGATATCCTCCCCGGCCACGTAATCGGACCGCTCAAAGATCTCCTCCAGTCCTTTTCGGGTGAGGGTTTCGGGATTCATCGCGCGACTCCCAGTGAGGTTTGATCGGGGGAAACCGGAACCGTCAATTATCGCATGAGCCGGGCCGGGGAGCGAAGGGGTTGATCAACGGAGAACACGTCCTCGGGGCGTGGACGTGGGTGGACTCTCCCTGAGGAGGTCTAACCCGGACGATTCATGAGATCGTCCACCTCATGAATGGTCCGTTCGGGGAACAGCCGTCAATGACCGAACGTCGGGTCATTGCCAGCTGGGCTCGCCCCCCACTCAACCCGGGATTCATCGTTGGTCGAATGACACCCTGTATGGAATCGGTGATCGTTGTTGGGGCCTGTTGTTCCCGTCGTACGGGTTGAGCGGGGCCCATAGGGCGGATCATTCATGAACCTCATGAATGATCCGGGCTAAACACAGAACGCAAACGATTCGGAGGGCGGTGAGAAGACGGTTCCCTCCGTTGTGTGGATCTTCTGTTCCCGAACGTGGGTCTCGCCGTACACGCCTGCTTTGGAATTACGGCGAACCGGGCGAAGGGAACACGGAGTCCCGGGGATCGTCGAATGCCCGGTGGAGGGTCCGTTCCTCGTCCCCGGCCGCCCGGTGGACAATGCACTGAATGCGAGCTTTCTGGCCGTTTAACCAGGAGGCGTGAACCACGCCCCGTTCACGAAGCGTCCGCCCGCCGCCGGGGTTCCCGTAGGTGGGAACCGGAGCTCCGAGCCAGCAGCGCGAGACCACCACCACCGGAACCCCTTCCTCGGAGGCCCGTTCGATCCCCTCCAGGAAGGAAGCCGGGACGTTCCCGCTGCCGGTTCCTTCGATCACCACGGCACCCGGACTCCGATCCAGCGCCCCGTGTAGCGGTTCGGGGCCGACGCCGGCCGCCGCCTTGATCAGGGGGACGGTGATCCCCCCGACCGGATCCAGGGATTCAAGCGGGTAGGGATCCGGGGCGGGAGCCGCCTGCAAAAACACCACCGCATCGTCGTTGAGATGCCCCACCGGACCCGTGTTCACGGACACGAAGGTATCCGTTTTCGTGGTATGGGACTTGGTGACCCAGCGGGCCGAGTGAATTTCGTCGTTCAACACGACCAGGGTCCCGCGTCCGCGGGCACCGGGAGAGGAGACGACAAGCAGGGAGTGATGGAGATTTCGATGACCGTCGAAACCCAGGTCGGAATTGTTTCGCATCGCCCCGGTGACCACGACCGGTTTATCGGAGGACAGGGTCAGGTGCAGGAAATAGGCGGTTTCCTCGAGGGTGTCGGTCCCGTGGGTGACCACGGCGCCCACGGCCTCGGGTTGGGCGAGAAACTCGGCCAGGGACCCGGCCAGCTCCCGCATCATCGACGGGGTCATGTTCCAGCCGTTGACGGAGCTGAACTCCTCGAGGGTGATGTCGTGGCCCAGGTCGATGTCCCCGAGGTCCGACAGCAACTCCTCCCCGCTGACGGCGGTGCGAACGGCCCCGGAATCGGGATCCCGCACGCTGGCGATGGTGCCGCCGGTGGCGACCAGTTTAATTTTCCCCAATCAACTCACCCCGTGAAGTCCCTCAAGAAGGATCAACCTAAATTGAGCGGTCTTGCCGAAAGCCCCCGTATGGGTTCTGACCTCATTCTCATCGGCCTCCAGCCGATTCCGAGGCTTGGCCCCCCTGAACGGGTTCCTCCGGAACCCAGGGGACCCAAACATTCCGGTCAGAACCCATACGGGGGCATCACCGAGACGGTGTGTGGGAGGAAAAGGTGGTTTCTCACGGATTTTTCTGAGCGACGGGGACAGCTTTTCGT
>CAZEBV010000105.1:2964-8544 GCA_964510695.1 uncultured bacterium | reverse complement strand
AATTTCATGATCAAAAGGGAGCTCGTGGCGACGATTACGAGCAGCGAACCAAAGGCGAGGGACATCCGTTTGAGGAGGAAGGCACGGACCTTCAGGTGGATCACCGGATCCACCGAGGGCACGAAGACGTAGGCGTCCATGAGCCGAAGGGAAAGCCAGAGGAGGCTGCCGAGAAGCAGAAACGCCGCCAGCACGGCCGCCGCGTGCAGACCGAGCAGCTCGATCCGGACGGAACGGCTCACCGGACCCACCCGCGAGGACCCTGGGACGAACGGGCGGACGGGGAAGACGGTCGGGGGAGATGCTGTTGCCCGATGGGAACCACGCCGAACCTCCACGACCCGTGATCGGTGTTTCCGGTGAGACCCTGTTACCCTATCAAACCGTCACGACGGGTCCCGGAGGCTTCGTCGATTCGCATGCCGGGACGCCCGGTCGGGGACTCCGCAGCGCGGCCCCGGGGCATGCGGGAGGGGAATAGAAGGGGGACTCGAACCGTGGACGAGAGGATCCGGACGTTCCGGCGCGAGGTCAGGACCGTCCTCGAGGACCGGGTCACCCCGCATCTCGAGCAGCGGGACCCCGGGGTGATGTCGGCCCGGGAGGCCCGCCGGCTGCTTGGGCACCTCGGGGACCTCGGCCTGGGTCCCGCCGGTGGAGACCCCTTCGCGGCTTTTCGGGACCCCATGGCCTACGTGGTGGCCTCGGAGGAAATCGCCCGCGTCTGGCCGAGCCTCAACATGATGTTGACGGGATGTCTTCCCGTCGGCTTTCTTCGCTACTGTTCCGGCCGCACCCGGGAGGCGAACGCCGACCGGCTCGAATCGGGCGAGCTGATCGGCTGCCTGGCGGTCACCGAGCCCGATTCGGGCAGCGACACCAGCCACCCGGACACCACGGCTCACCGGGACGGCGACGAGTACGTCCTGAACGGTCAGAAAACCTGGATTTCCAACGCCACCATCGCGGACATGGCGGTGGTGGTTGCCCGGGACGTCGAGCGGGAGGAACGCAGTTTTTTCGTCGTGGATCGGGCCACCTGCGACTACGATACCCGAAAGATCGACAAACTCGGCTGGCGTGCTTCCCCCACCGGGCAGATGTTTTTCGACGATTGTCGGATTCCGGTCGAGAACCACGCCGACCGCGTGATGGAGCGGTTCATCGAGCACGATCCCCGTCGGCCGCGGAGCCTCGTGCAGGAAGGCGTGTAGAGTGGAGGGGGGTCCCTGAACGAAATCTTCGCGTTCCTGCGCACGGTAATGGCGGCCATGGCCACCGGGATTTCTCAGGCCGCCTTCGAGGCCCTCGTCGACCGAGCCGGTGAACCCGCCCCGGGGGGCGCCGAACCCCTCGGCGGACAGCAGCGGGTGCAGGGGACCCTTTACCGGGTTAAAAGCGTTCTCGAGGCGTCCCGCCGTCTGACCTACCGGGCGGCCGAGCTGCTGGAGAGCGGCGGATCACGGGCCCGCATGATGACCTCCCTGGCCAAGGGGTTTTCCACCGAGCGCTGCCTCGAGGCGGCCGGTGAGGCCTACCGTCTGTGCGGGGGATCAGCCCGGACCCGTTTCCCGGTCGAGCGGTACCTCCGCGACGCGCGCACCATGACGATCCCGGACGGGACGACGGAAATTCAGAAATTGATCGTGGGATACGAACTGACCGGCCTTGCGGCCTACTGAGGCCGCGCTGCGGGAGACTTCGTGGACGTTACGTGTTGATACACGGGGGTGTTTGGGGTATATTGCCGGAGGTTAATCATATCCGAACGAGACTGACGAAAGGGGAGTCGGGCAGGCATGAGACGTCCATCGATGCTCCTGGCGGTTCTGGTTTCGATGTTCATGATCGCGGGCTGCGCGAGTCAGCAGAACGGAGGGGATCAGCAGTCGGCCGGGTACGAAACGTCGTCCGCTTCCGGTCCGGCCGTGGCCGTGCAGAACGTGATTCCGTTCGACAGTCAGTCCGGGGTTCGCCTGGAAGTGAAAAAACAGTGTCGGCTTCAGACCAAGGTGCCCAAATTCACCGAGCAGTACGCTCCCGAATACGGGGTTAACGTTCAGCGCGTCGAGAACCTGGACGCCTCGGACGCGGCCCGCAAGCTGAAGCTCGTGATCGTCGACCTGAAGGCACCGGACAACTGGACTGACGAGGACGCCTGGATGCTCGTCAAAGGGGAGCTTTACGAGAACGGGGAGAAGACCGCCACGGTGCTCTCGCTTCGGGCCACGGAAGGCGGTGCCTTCGCTGAGTTCAAAAGTTCCTGTGCCATTATCGGACGATGCTCGAAGGCCATCGGGGACGACATGGCCAGCTGGCTTCGCGATCCCCAGGATGGTGCCCGGATCGGGGACTGGCGGTCGGGTTACCTTCCCAGTAGTCACCGCTATCATCGGCGTCGTCCCTCCCCGCGTCCGTCACCCTCGCCCGGACCCTCCCCGCCCGGTCCCTGGTAGGGTTCGAAGCCGACCCCGGCCGGTCCGGGTGGTCTGGCCGGCGACCGGGGGAAGAATGACCGTCGGACCGCGAGTTCGTCGGGTCATCCCCTCAGCATCTGTCGGTGGTATTGTCGGGCCGTTTCGCGGTCCATGGTCGGGAGCACTTTCCCCACCCGCTCCCGGTTCCACCAGCGTCCGGTTCGACGTCTCTCCTCCGGGTCGGTGAAGCCGTAGCGGTAGCGGAGGACGCGGATCTCCTCGGGGGGGTCCCCGTCTTCGAACGGGTTGTGAGCGAGGAGGTTCGTGATCTCGTCGTTCTCAAGGAGTTTCCGCACCAGCCCCACCAGCCACCCGGACGGTCGGTGTTTCATGGCCGCGAACCAGAGCTGCCAGTCCAGCCGCAGGTGGTAGGGAGCCCACTGGGGCGGCCGGCCCGCGGGGTCGGTCGGTTTCCCGGGGAAGTCGTACGTTTTCCACTCCCCGTTGCTTCGTCGCCCCTGCACCACCAGTTCGAAACGGGTCCGCGTTATGGAGCCGAAGGCCCCGTAGGTGTTGACCAGGTTGAAGGGGTCGAACCCGGCGTTCATCATCTGGTTTGAGGAGAGCAGGTTGCGGGCCGGCCAGTAGCTCAAAAACGCTACCACCGCGGCGTAACCCAGCACGGCGTAGTGATGCCAGGCGGACAGACCCGTCAGCACGGCGGGCTTAAGGGGGTCCACCAGCGGACCGAAGAAAGCGTCCGGGATCAGGGAGACGGCCAGTACACCGGTGAGGAAGTTCAGCCAGGAGAAGTTGCCCGTCAGCATCAACCAGGCCTGAAACCCCAGCGTGACGGCACCTGCCACCCCGGCGTAGGGCTGCGGCGTGAAGTAGAGGACCGGCACGAGCAGTTCCACGAAATGGTTCACGATCACCTCGAGCTTGTGCCACCAGTCCGGCATGTGATGAGCGTACCAGCTCAGGGGGTTGGGCATCGGCTGGGTTTCGTAGTGGAAGTCCATGCAGGTGAGGTTCCACCAGCACTCGTCGCCGCGCAGTTTGATCAGCCCGGCCCCCATCATCACGCGAAACAGAAGCCAGGCGAGAAGGAACAGCATGACCGTCGGAACCCTGCTCTTCGCCCCGCCGAGAAACGCCGCCAGCACCCCCGCCTCGCACAGGAACGACTCCCAGCCGTAGCCGTAGAAGAGATACCCGACGTTGACCAGCGAGAGGTACAAAGCCCAGACGGCGAGCAGCATCAGGGCCACCGGCAGCGTGCCCGCCCACTCGATTCCAAGCAGCCCCACGGACGAAAGCACCATGCCCGCGATCGAGATGGTCCGCACGGCTCCGTCGGAGGGAAACCAGTGAAGCAGGGAGGGGCGGCGCCAGGCACTCGTGCGGTCGGTAACGAGGGTGAAGGGGAGAATCCCGTCCTCCCCCGCCAGGGGAGTAAACTGACGGTAGGCCACGAGAAAACCGATCAGGTACGTCAGGAAGACGCCCCGGTAGAGGAGGAACCGCGCCATCCAGTGGTTGGAAGTCGCCATCGTCGACCCTGGCATCACGGGACGGGGAGCCCTGAGGCCGGTGTCACGGAAAGTGAGGGAAATCCCGCTTCACGGGCTTCCGCCGGGCGGTCAACCGCCCCCGATGAACCCGAAGAGGTGACCGGCGGCCCGGCGTTTCTGGATTTCCTCCGATCCCTCCGTGATCCGATACCGCCGGTGGTGACGGTAAATGTGTTCGAAGGGTTTGTGTCGCGTGTAGCCCAGGCCGCCGTGGATCTGAATGGCCCGATCCGCTGCAAGGCAGACGAGCTGGTTGGCCCGGTAGTTCACCATGGACACCTGGTCGCTGACCTCCAGCTGCTCCTCGTCGTCCAGCAGACGGGCCGTTTTGAGGACGGTGTTGCGGATCATTTCGGCCTCGGCGTGGAGGTCGGTCACGGGGAACTGGATGCCCTGCCGTTCGGCGAGGGGATCTCCCCAGGTCTTTCGCTGACGGGCGTAGTCCACCGTCTGGTCGACGCAGAACTGAGCGGCCCCGACGCTGGCGGCGGCCTGGCGGATGCGTCCCTCGTGGTAGAAATGCTGGGCGGGTCGGAGCCCGGCCCCAACCTCCCCTACCACCGCTGCTTCGGGGACCCTCACGCCGTCCAGCGTGATCTCCGCGTGATCGGTGGGCATGTTGAAGGTCCACCAGAAAAAGTCGACCTCGAAGCCCTCCGCGTCGGAGGGGACCAGAAAGCAGGTGAATCCGCCGTGATCCCCGTCCTCCCCGGAGGTGCGAGCGAAAATCAGGCAGTGGTCGGCCCGATGCATGCCGCTGATGAACCGTTTTTCCCCGTCGATGACCCAGTCGTCGCCGTCCCGTCGGGCGACGGTGTCCATGTGCGTGACGTCGCTTCCGTGGCCCGGTTCGGTCAGCCCGAACGCCGCCCCTGATCGCCCGGCGTACATGTCCTGGAGGTGTCGGTCGATCTGTTCGTCGCTTCCGTAAACGCGAATGATCTCGGCGGTCGTGAAGTTGCCCACGACGGAGGCTTCCTGCTGGAGGACGTTGTGCAGGCCCGGGCCCTTCCGGGCGAGGTGCTCGCGGATCACGGCCATGTCGAAGTTCGAGCCGTCCCGCCCCCCCCATTCTTCGGGGAGGATGTACCGGTAAAAGCCGGCCTCCTCGGCCAGCTTCCGCTGACGGCTCAGGAGCTTTTCCCACTCCCGGGACGGCGTGCCGTCCTCCCAGTTCGTGCGGGCGTGTTCACGGCGGTGATCGAAGAACTTCGGGTGTTCTTCCTCGAGCGGTCGGATGTCCCGCTCGATGAATCGATCGAGCTCATCAATCAGCGTCTCGAGCTCCTCGGACGGGGACAGATCCAACGCGGTTCCTCCCGACGGCCGGGGGATCACCCGGGCTTTTCGAAGGGTCCATCGGCCAGCGTATCCTACCTGGCTGTTGGCTCCAACCGGCGAGCGGGGAGCCGCGAGGAACTCGTCAGTCCACCGTCGGATTGGTTCAATGGGATCAGGCCCACCGTGGACCCGGTGGGCGAGTTCGACCGTCGTGCGAGGTGGTTTTCCTGGATCGTGAGGTGCTGGTGGACGGTCTCACCGAACTGCTTCGGAGGCGCACCGACGCCCGGGAGGTGCACCTCAACAAC
>CAZEBV010000105.1:0-2954 GCA_964510695.1 uncultured bacterium | reverse complement strand
GGACGGGGAACCGCGGGGGCTCGTGGTGAGGATCGGGCAGCGAAGCAGTCTCCTCGGGGAGACCGACGTGGACGAATACGAGCTTCTTCGGGCGGCTCGGTCGGAGGGAGTGCCGGTCCCCGAACCGTATTTTCGCGGGGACGACGTCCTGGGGGAGCCCGGCTACGTGATGGAACGCATCGAGGGTGAAACCCTGGGACACCGTCTCGTTCACAGGCCCCGCTACGAGGAGGCCCGGGAGGTTATCGTGGATCAGATGGCCCGCAGCCTGGCGCGGATTCACGCGATTGACGTGGAGGTGCCCGAGCTGCAGTTCCTGGATCGTCCTCCGGAGGGGGTCACCCCCGCCGAGGACCGTCTGGATCGTCTGCGAAACCAGTACGACGAGAAGCGACTGGATCCTCATCCGACCTTCGAGCTGGCCTTCCGGTGGCTTCGGGAGCATCTCCCCGAGCCCGAGCGGGTCACCCTGGTCCACGGGGATTACAGGGTGGGGAACGTCATTTTCGACGAGGAGGGGCTACGGGCCGTGCTGGACTGGGAGGGGGGCCACGTGGGGGATCCCCGCATGGACCTGGGGTGGATGTGCGTGTGGGCCTGGCGGTTCGGGGCCGAGGCCCCGGTCGCGGGCATCGCGAACCGGGAGGACCTCCTGGAAGCCTACGAACGGGCGAGCGGCCTGACGGTCGACCGTCAGGCCGTGCGTTTCTGGGAGGTCTTCGGCAACCTGCGGTGGGGGATTATCACGATGCTGCAGGCCCGGCGCTCGCTGGAAGCCGAGGAATCGGACGTGGAGCTGGCGGCCATCGGCCGCCGCACGGCCCCCACCGAGTGGGAGCTTCTGCGTCACCTGGAGGGGGAGGCCTGATGCAGGACCGACCGACGGCCGAGGAACTGCTGGAGGCCGTCGCGGATTACCTGGACCGCGAGGTCGTGCCTCACACGGAGGGGCGACGGCAGTTCCTCGCCCGGGTGTCCTCGAACGTGGTGCGCACCGTCCGGCGGGAGATCCGGCTCGAGGATGATCATTTGCGCCAGGAGTGGACCCGCCTGAACGAGCTTCAGGAGGCGGAACCGCTTCCCGAGGATCGCGGGGCCCTGCGGGACGGGATCCGGCGTCGCACCCGGAAACTCTGTGGGGCGATTCGACGGGGTGAGGCCGACGAGGACCCCCGACGTTCGGTCATCCTGGAGCACGTCCGGGCGACGGTACGAGCCAAACTGGAGGTCTGCCGGCCGGATCTTCTGGAGTCCTGACAGCCGGGCCGCGGGGGACCCCTATTCCATGTGATCGAGGTCCTCCAGGAGTCGGACCAGGGCCTGGCGTCCGTCGTGCAGCACGTTGGAGCCGTGGCTCAACAGGAGCGTCTCGAAGGCGTAATCGAGGAGGGACGGCAGGTTTGCCTTCAGTTGTTCGGTGTCCTCGTTGTACTCGTCGGCGATGACCGCGAGCTTGCCGGACCAGGTCCCCTCGCCCGCGAACACGCTGTCACTCCCGGCGACCGAGTCCCCGGCCACGACGAGGTCCTGCCAGTGGAAGGACATGCTGCCCCGGGTGTGACCGGGAATCCCGATCGGGGTTACGCCCATGTAAGAATCACCCGGGCGAAGCGGATGATCCACGGGAACGCCGGCCTCGTCCAGCCGGGGGACGTCCTTCTTCGGGGCGGCGATCTCCACGCTCAGGGTGTCCCGGAGGACTCGGGCTCCCCCGTAGTGGTCCGGGTGGGCGTGTTCGATCACGACCGCGTCCAGGTTCCGGTCGCGGACGCGTTCCACGAGGTCGTGGGCCGTCTTTGCCGTCCCGGCTCCGAAGAGCAGGGTCGCCGTGGGAAGTTCCAGGACGTGCACCCCGAGGGGCTCGTCGTAATTCCATTCGAGATCGAGGGAGTGAACGTGTTCCCGGAGCTTCACGGCTTCGGCCCTCCCGATCGATAATGGGGTCCACGCCGGTCGGGCGTGTTTATCCGGAGCCCGTTCATTATAGACTGCCCGGCGAATACGCATGGTTCGAATCCCCTTCGACTTCCGTCGTCCGCCGGTTTCCGGTGGTCCGGAAGGAGGTGGTCCCGGTATGACCCGGCTGGTCGTGACCTTCGACCCCGACGCCTCGCATCGGGGCATCATCGAGGAGGCCCTCGGGGAGGCGGTGGCGGTCGATTACCTCCCGGACCGCCCCTCCGAAGGACGACCGGAAACCCTCCGGGAGGCGCAGCTGCTTCTGGGCTGGTCCCTGTCACGTGAACTGGAGGCGGAGGAGTTCGATCATCTTCGGGATGGTCAGGTCCTCCAGACCCTATCGGCGGGCGTGGATCACGTGCCCCTGGACCGGCTCCCCGACGGCATGACCGTGTTGAGCAACGCCGGGGCCTACGCGGAACCGATGGCCGAGCACGTGCTGGCCATGTATCTGGCGCTCTGCAAACGGTTGGCCCGGGAGGACCGTGAGCTTCGGGGCGGTTCCTTCAACCAGTTTCGCCTGAATCGGTGGATGCGGGGGTCCCACTGTACCATCCTCGGGTTCGGCGGGATCGGACGGGCGGTGGCCCGGCTCCTTCGGCCGCTGGACGTGACGGTGGACGCGATCAACCGCCGGGGCACCACGGACGCCGACGTGGCCACCGTGGGGGGACCGGATCACCTCGAGACCGCCCTTCGCCGCGCTGACGCTCTGGTGATCTGCGCCCCCCTGACGCCCGAGACGAGGGGGCTCGTGGATCGGGAGAAACTTAAATGGATGGACGATGACGGGATGCTGATCAACGTGGCCCGCGGGGAGATCGTGGATCAGCGAGACCTTTACGAGCACCTGGTGGAGAACCCCTCCTTCCGGGCCGGGATCGACGCATGGTGGGTCGAACCGGCCCGCCACGGCCGCGTCGAGCAGGAGGTACCCAACATCGATCTCCCCAACGTCCAGGGATCCCCCCCCAACGCCTCGATGGTGACCGACG
>CAZEBV010000104.1:0-8656 GCA_964510695.1 uncultured bacterium | reverse complement strand
AAAGAGCCGTTCGTTGTTCCTCAGGACCCGACCGGGATCCGGGTGTCCGCAGCCCTCGACGACCGACTCGGCGAACTGACGTGTGATGAGGTCGCGGGGAGCATGGGCGTCGGTGTTGACCACCAGCCTCGCGTCGCTGTCCGCGGACCGACGCACGAGGAGCCCGTTCGCCAGCGAATGCCCCTTTCGCGCGCTGATTTCGAGCATCACACCGTTGTCCGCGGCACGCTCGACCGTGGTCTCGTCGATGGCACCGGGATGGGCCAGAAGGTCCACCTCCGGCGTTCGAACGGCCGCCCGATTCGTACCCTCGGGCACCGGTTCCACGAGGGTCTCCCCGTGGACCAGGACGATCTCCGCCCCGGCGTCCCGGGCCCGGGACGCCACGTCCTGAATTAGCTCCGGCGGGGTGTGCGTAATCTCGCACCCCACCAGCAGGTCGATCTCCATGGCCGTCCTGAGCTCCTCCATGTGCTCCGCCAGCGGGCCCACGATGTCCTCAACCGTGGCCGGATCCACGTGATCCGTGATGGCCAGTCCGGCAAGCCCTTTGTGTTCGGCCCGCCGGGCGAGTTCCGCCGGTCCCAGCTCCCCGTCGGACAGAAAACTGTGAGAGTGACAATCATACACGGTTGAAACGCTCCTCGTCGGAGAGATCCATCAGGGCCACCCGGGGCCGCAGCAGGACGATCGAGCCGTCCTCGGTAGATGCGCCCGGCAGGATTTGAACCTGCGGCCTGCGGCTTAGGAGGCCGCTGCTCTGTCCGAACTGAGCTACGGGCGCTTCAATCCCGGCGTTCGACGGAACCGACCGGCCGGGGTCGACCGATCCGCGGGTTCCTTTATGTGTCGGACGCCAGGGAACGATCCTTCAACCCGGTGATTCGGACGGCCCGGGAACCGCCACGGAATCCCCGGGTTCCTCCTCCCCGGTGCCCGCCGTGGGCTCCCCCGAGATTTCGTCGATCACGGTTTCCTCCCAGGCGTGGGGATGCTGCACACGGGAAATCATATGGGCCGCGACCGGAGCGGTGATGAACTGAAAGGCGATGATGAGCACGGCCTTCATGATGACGGAAACCGTTCCGAAGGCCAGCATGGTCCCGATCAGAAGGTTGACCAGAGCGATGGTCAGCCCCTTGGTGGAGGTATGCAGCTGATTGTAGACGTCCGGCATGCGGTAGATACCCAGGGCGGCCACGAAAAGGAAAAAGGTCCCCACGGTAAAAAAGCACACCGACAGGGCCGTGTAGATCATCGGTCGTCCGTCATCTCCAGGTAACGCGCGACCGCCAGGGTGGTGATAAACCCCAGAAGGGCCACCACCAGAACCGCGTTCAGGTAGACGTCGGTCCCCTGCTGAACGGAGACCAGGATGAAAATCCCCATGATCATCGAGAGGAGACCGTCGCCCGCGACGGTGCGCTCGGCCAGGGTGGGCCCCTTCAGAACCCGGTACAGGCAGAACACCACCCCGAGGCTCGCCACGGCGATCAGGAGTCCCAGAAACAAATCCATCAGCGCAGAATCTCCAGGATCAGCGGTTCGATGTCCTCGAGGGTCTCCCGGCGGATCTCGTCCGGGTCCCGGATGTGCATCGCGTGGATGTAGAGGTACTCGTCGTCCTCGGAGGTGTCCACGGTCAGGGTCCCGGGCAGCAGGGAGATCGTCTCGGCCAGCCACGTAATTTCCAAGGGCGTTCGGCTCCGGGGGTTCACCCGGATGAACCCCGGGGACATGTGGTTGGTGGGCGTGAGGACCTCCCAGGCGACGATGACGTTGGCCTTGATGTTTTTGAGCACGAACATGACGAGGAACTTCACGCACCCCATGGTACGGCGAAAATAACTCGAGTCCGGGAGGAGGCCCCGAAAAAGGTAAAGGACCCCGTACGCCAGGGCGAAGCCCACGAAAAACTGCTCCGCACTGACCGACTCCCAGAGGAACGTCCAGACCAGGGCCAGAAGCACGTTGCTGACGAAGACCGTCACGGCAGGACCTCCTCAGCGGAAAGCACAACCCGCGGATCCATTGTATCGACTCCTCCGGCGGTCGGCACCTCACGGGCCGGAGACGGCGCCGTCCGGGCGTAGGACCCCTTCCCCTGGCCATCGCCTCCCGTGAGGCGGGCCTGCCCCACGGGCGAATCCTCGAGGACACGCCCGATGTAGACGTCCGGGTCGAGGAGCTGGTCGGCGGCCCGCTCGGCCGTGGACAGCAGGGGTCCTCCCCCCAGTCCCATGAGCAGACTCGCGGTCACGAGCAGCGCCGGGCCCACGTACAGGGAACCGGCCACGGGGGCGAGGTTCACGTCACACGGTTCCCCCTGAAAGGCTAGACGCCATATCTTGACCATGGAGTAGAGGGTGAAAAGCCCGCCCACGAGTCCCGCGGCGAGCACCCAGTACCCCCATCCTCCTCCCTCAAGGACGGCGGCCGAAAGCAGGGTGAACTTGGAGAAAAAACCGCTCATCGGCGGCAGCCCCGCCAGGGAGAAGGCGGAGCCCAGGAAAAGCACCCCCGCGGCGGGCAGGGTGCCGACCAGACCCCCCTGCTCCTTGAGCCGGGTGGTCCCCGTCGCGGCCTCGGTCGCTCCCCCGATCAGGAAAAGGGAACTTTTGACGACGATGTTGTGGAGCGTGAAATAAAGCGTCCCGGCGAACGCCAGCGGACTCCAGAGACCGATGCCGGCCATCATGTATCCGATCTGGGAGGTCACGTGGTGGGAGAGAACCTCCCGCCACTCCGAGCGGGAAACCGCCCCGAACACCCCGACCAGGATGGACGCGGTTCCCACCGTGAAGAACATCCCTCGTAGCCAGCCGGTCCCGGCTCCCGGGTGGAGGGGAAACATCAGCGAAAACACCCGGAAAAACGAGTAAATGCCGACCTTGGTCAACAGCCCGCCCAGCAGGGCCGCGACGGTGCTGGAGGCCAGCGGATAACCGCGGTAGATCCAGAAGTAAAGCGGGAAGGCGGCGGATTTCGTCGCGAACACGACGAAGAACACCACGGCGAGGACGGGCAGCCAGGCGGGAACCCGACCCGCCTGGACCATCAGGCCGAGGTGCGCCAGGTTCAGGGTGCCGAAGGAAGCGTAGGTCAACCCGATGCCCACCAGGAAGAACACCGACGCCAGGATGTTCAGCACCATGTAGTCGGGTACCCCCTTCATCACCCGTCGGGTGCCCCCCTGCGCCAGCAGGGCGTAGGAGGCAATCAGCATCACCTCGAACCACACGTAGAGGTTGAAGAGATCCCCGGTGGACAGGGCCCCGTTGACGCCCGCCATCTGAAACAGGATCAGGGTGTAGAGGTACGGATGCGGTGATCCCGTCCTCGAGGTGCGGGCCGCGGCGAACAGCACCACGCAGAACCCCACGAGGTTGCAGAAAAACAGCATCAGCACCCCGAGCCAGTCCACCGCAAAGACGATGCCGTAGGGGGGCTCCCAGCCGCCCAGACGAAGCACCAGCATCCCCCCCTCGCCGAGCAGTTCCCCGATCAGCACCGGGAGCACCACGAGTCCGGCCGTGACCGCCAGCGTCAGCCATCGCCGGACGCGTTTGGATGGGCGCAGAAGCATCAGGGCTCCCCCGGCCAGGAGGGGAAGCACCACCGGGACGGCGAGGAGGTTACTCATCGTCCTTCCCCTCCCCTCTCCACCCGCGGGCCTCCAGCTCCCCCAGGTCGGTGGTGCCCCACGTCATGTAGACCTGCCGAAGCACCACCAGCAGGAGGGCGGTGACCCCGAAGGAAATAACGATGGCCGTCAGGATCAGCGCCTGAGGAAGAGGATCCATGAAGGGGCCCTCCCCCGTCAGAAGCGGCGGCAGCGCCCCGGGGAAATACCCCCCGGAGGAAAGCAGCAGAAGGTTCGCCGTGTGGGACAGAAAGACGGTTCCGATGACGACCTTCCAGAGGCGCCCGGAGAGCAGCAAATACAGCCCGGCAAACGTCATGACCACGATGGCGTAGACGATCAGCGTGCTCACGAGCGCTGCTCCTCGAGGGCCAGGAAAACGGAAATGACCGCACCGATCACCACGAGGTAGATGCCCAGGTCGAAGATCATCACGCTGGACACCTCGAGGTGTCCTCCCCCCGGGAGCGCAACGTCCCGGTGGAAGCCCTCCAGGAAGGCTCCGTGGAGAACCACCCCGATCAACCCCGACCCGCCGGCCACCAGCAGGCCGCCCCCGATCAGGCGATGGAACACGGGTCGGAAGGTCTCCTCGAGGTCGCCCCGGGAGAACGCCAGGTACTGAATCAGGATGACGGCGGCGGCTATGAGGCCGGCGATGAACCCGCCGCCGGGGCCGTTGTGTCCCAAAACGAACATGTAGAACGAAAAGATCAGGATGATGTACAGGAGGCCCAGTGACACGGTGCGAAGGATCAATGAACGGGGCATCAGCCGGCCTCCTCCGTCCTCGACGTCGACTCGAAAACCACCCTAAGCATCGCCAGCACACCCACCGCGGCAATTCCGAGCACCGTGATCTCCCCGAGCGTGTCGAGGGCCCGGAAGTCGACCAGAATAACGTTGACCACGTTGCGTCCACCGGTCTCGGGCAGACTTCGTTCGAGGTAGTACCGGGCCGGCTCCGTCAACCCGTCTTTGACCTCCAGGACCCGAAGGAGAAACAGGCCGAGTCCCCCGGCCGCCAGGGCCGAAAGCACGAGGTCGACCCCCCGAGTCGCCGCCGGCGCCTCGACGTCGAAATTGATGTCTTTAAGCACCCAGAGGAAGATCACGATGGACACCGTCTCGACCGAGATCTGCGTCAGGATCAGGTCGGGAGCCCGGTACACCAAAAAGACCGTGGACACGAGAAACCCGAGGGCCCCCAGGGCAATGACGGCCGGGACGGGACGGTCGAAACCGAGGATGCCCAGGGCGGCGAGAATCACCAGAAGAAAGGGGATCCAGTCGATGGTCACCGCCATCCCGGGCAGACCGCCGGCGGGCCCGCCCGGCGAACTCGTCCACCAGGCTCCCAGAACCACCAGCAGCAAAAAACCCACGGTGATCCGCACGTATTTGTTCAGCGGGCCCCGGATGATTCCCCGCAGGGTGCGGCGGGCCGCGGGAATCAGGTTGGCGTGGAACCCCTGGCTCAGGTTCTCCGGTCCGGGCACTGAGGCGAGCCCCCGCCAGAGGCCCCGTGTGGCCGGGAGCAGCACGTAGAGCACCAGCCCCGTCCCCAGCACCAGCAGCGTCAGCTGGAACGGGAGACTCAGTCCGTGCCACAGGGCAAAGTGATAATCGAAGGTCCCCACTCCCCGGCCCGCCGCGCCAAGCAGCTCGTCCATCCATCCTCCCCGGAGGACGACGGCCGGGCCGATCCACAGCGTCGCCGCCGTCAGAATCAGGGGTGGAACCAGCAGACAGAGGCGGTCCAGTCCCCCGGGGGCGACCTCGGGCCCGGCCGTGAACTTCACCCGCGCCGCCCCGAACGACAGGCCGTGGATCAGGCGAAACGAGTACAGCGCCGTCAGGGTGGCACCGGCGAGGGCCCCGATCGTCAGGACGGGGTGCTTCAGGTACCCGACGGCCTCGAGCCCCCCCAGCAGCGCCTCCTTGGAAACGTAGCCCGAAAACGGGATGAACCCGGCCATGGACAGGGCGGAAACCGACATGATGCAGGCCGCCCAGGGCATCGAACGTCGGAGGGGGCCGATCTGGTCCAGGCGGCGGGTGCCGATCGTGTGGTCGATCGCCCCCCCTCCCATGAAGAGAGCCCCCTTGAAGGTCGCGTGGGCCACGAGGTGGAGAAGCGCCCCCAGCACGGCGGAGGCGGTGTTGAGCCCCAGCATGAACGTCATCATGCCCAGGTGGCTGACCGTGCTGTAGGCGAGTAATTTCTTCACGTCCTCCTGAGCGACGGCCAGCACGCCCCCCACGAGAAACGTCACGAGACCGAACGCGAGGATCAGCCCGGTCCAGTACGGGTTGTCCGCGAACAGCGGAAACGTTCGGGCCAGCAGGTACACCCCCGCCTTGACCATCGTGGCGGAGTGGAGGTAGGCGCTGACGGGCGTGGGGGCGGCCATGGCCTGGGGCAGCCAGAAATGGAACGGGAAGTGCGCGCTCTTGGTGAAAGCGGCCACCAGGATCAACAGCATGGCTGACGTCACGAGGGGACCGCCGTCCAGCCCGTGGGCGATCCAGTCCGGGTAAGCGTAACTCCCGGTATGGGCACCCAGGAGAAGAACCGCGGCCAGCAGCGCCAGCCCCGCGATGACGGCGACGAACAGGGCGTTCAGCTCCCCCCGCCGGGAGTCCACCTTCCAGTAGCGAAGGCCGATGAGCAGGAATGACGCGACGCGGGTGAGCTCCCAGAACACGGCCACCAGAAGCATGTCCGAGCTGAAGACCAGGCCCAGCATGGATCCCATGAACAGAAGCAGGGAAAACCAGAAGTAATCCCGGACCCGATCGTCGTGAAGGTAGCCCACGGCGTAGACGGCGACGAGGGTGCCGACGCCGCTGATCAACAGCCCGAACAGAAGGCTCAAACCGTCCACGAAAAAACCGAGCCGGACGCCCAGCGAGGGGAACCAGGGCCAGGACGCTTCCAGCACGCCCCCGTCCAGAACGGGTCCGGACCCCTGGAGGATGAGGCCGAAACTGGTCAGGGCGATCCCCGCCGCCACCAGGCCGCGCCATCGATCCGACCCGCGGGCCAGCAGCGGCATGACCAGGCTGCCGGCGAAGGGCAGCACCAGGGCAATGAGCATCCCGTTCATGGACACGCTCTCCCGGCTTCGTGCTGGGACGTCAGGAAACGAACGGTGTCGGGGGGCAGCGGCGGCTCACCCGGACCGAAGGACCCCGGAACCGATCCCGGGTCCCCCGTCGGCCCTCGGGGGTCCCACGGTCAATCAGTCGTCGGGGTCACGGTAGGCCTTCTTCAGAACCTCGGCCACCTCGGGACGGCTGAACGTATCCGGGAGGGATTCCCCGTTTCGCAGCATTTCGCGGACCCGGGTCCCGCTGAGGTAAATCTGGTCCTCGTCGTCGTGGGGGCAGGTCTTGGAGCTCGCCATGTTCCCGCACCGCTCGCACCAGAACGCATAGTCGAAAAAGACCGGCTGGATCCCCAGCTCCCCGTCCTCGAACTCCCGGAAGACCTCCTGAGCCTCGTAGGTCCCGTAATAATCCCCCACCCCGGCGTGATCCCGTCCCACGATGAAGTGGGAACAGCCGTAATTCTTGCGGATCAGGGCGTGGAGGATGGCCTCACGGGGTCCCGCGTAGTTCATCTTGGCGGGCATCACCGACAGCAGCACGCGGTCGTCGGGGAAGTAATTGTCCATCAGAACCTCGTAACAGCGCAGCCGCACCTCCGCGGGCACGTCTCCGCTCTTCGTGTCCCCGACCAGGGGGTGAATCAGGAGCCCGTCAACGTTTTCAAGGGCGCACTTGGCGAGGTACTCGTGGGCCCGATGCATCGGGTTCCGGGTCTGGAAACCGACCACGGTCCGCCACCCCTGCTGCCGGAAGTAGCGGCGGGTCTCACGGGGCTCCAGGCGGTATTCGGCGAAGTTTTTTTCCGCCGGGTCGGGAAGCACGTCCACCTCCCCCCCCAGCGTGACGCCTCCCATGTCGTAGACCACGTCCACGCCCGGGTGGTCCCGTTCCTGGGTGCCGAAGACCGCCTGGGCGTGATCGTCCTTGGGGACGGTGTATTTTTCCTCGAGGTGCAGGATCCCCAGCAGCCGTCCCCGTTCGTCCTCCAGAGCCACGGGCCCCTCGTCCGGGAGGGATTCCCCCCTGGATTCGGACACCGAAAGGGTGATGGGGATCGGCCAGGCCGTGCCGTCGGCCAGGTGCATGTCCTCCATCACCGAACGGTGATCCCGCCGGCCCATAAACCCCTGGAGGGGGCTGAACGCTCCGTTCCCGATCATCTCGAGGTCCGACTTCTGGCGGTGGTCCAGGGTGATCGACGGAAGCTCGTCGTGCTCGTCGCGCCAGACCGAGGCCTCCTTCTCGGACAGCCCGCGCTGCACGAGCTGCCCGCCGTGGGCCGGGATGGGGTCCTCGTCGATCGGTTCCTGCGCTGACGCTGTCGAGTCGGGGGTCATCCGCTGAGCACTCCATGTTGACGGTACGAAATCAAACCGAGCAAAGGTTGCTTTGGGGCATACGTTCGATCGTACCGCGGCTAACCCGAGCGAAGCCAGCCCGCGGCCTCCCGGGCCCAGTAGGTCAGAATAGCATCGGCTCCGGCCCGTTTAACGCCCGTAAGAGCCTCGATTACCGCGCCCTGTCGATCCAGCTGCCCCGCCTCGACCGCCGATTCGATCATGGCGAACTCCCCGCTGACCGAATAGGCCGCCAGGGGCACGTCGAAACGGTCCCGCAGCTCCCGGACGATGTCGAGGTACGGGAGGGCCGGTTTGACCATCAGCCAGTCGGTCCCCTCCGCCAGGTCCATCCGGGCTTCCTCGCGGGCTTCCCGCCGATTGGGAGGGTCCATCTGGTAACTGCGCCGATCCCCGAACGCCGGTGAGGACTCCGCGGCGTCGCGGAACGGCCCGTAAAAACTGGAATGATATTTTACCGCGTAGCTCATGATCGGAACCTCGTGGTACCCCGCCTCGTCCAGCCCGGAGCGAATCGCCCCCACCCGTCCGTCCATCATGT
>CAZEBV010000103.1:0-8787 GCA_964510695.1 uncultured bacterium | reverse complement strand
CGAGCCGGAGGCCTTCCGGGAGGACGTTCGGCAGATCAAGGAACACATCCGTGCCGGGGACGTCTTTCAGGCGGTTCTATCCCGACGGTTCGACGTGGAGGATCCGAACCATCCCTTCAACCTGTACCGGCGCCTACGCGGCCTGAATCCCTCCCCGTACATGTTTTACCTGGATTACGGTGACCGCCAGCTCGTCGGTTCCTCCCCCGAGATTCTCGTCCAGAAGGAGGACGCCACGGCCCGGGTGCGTCCCATCGCCGGCACCCGACGCCGGGGTGAGACCTCCGCCGAGGATCGCCGGCTGGCCGAGGAGCTTCGAGCGGACGACAAGGAGATCGCCGAGCACACCATGCTGGTGGACCTTGGCCGAAACGACCTCGGGCGGGTCTGCCGTCCGGGCAGCGTGGACGTGACCGATCGCGCCTACATCGAACGCTACTCCCACGTCATGCACCTTGTGTCGAACGTGGAGGGAAGCCTCCCCGATGACGTTACCGCGGTGGATCTTCTGCGGGCGACGTTCCCCGCGGGGACCGTCACCGGCGCGCCCAAGGTTCGGGCCATGCAGATCCTGGCCGAGCTGGAGCCGGACCGCCGCGGACCCTACGCCGGGGCCGTGGGCTACCTGGGCTTCGGGGGCGACATGGACACCTGCATCACCATTCGGACGCTTCTGGCCGACGGCGACCACTATTCCGTCCAGGCGGGGGCCGGGATCGTGGCGGACTCCCGTCCTGGCCGGGAGGACGAGGAAACCCGGGAGAAGGCCCGGGCGCTCCTGCGCACCCTGGAAACGCTCCCGGAGACCCGGTTCATCTGACGCCGACCCGCGCCGATTCCTGCCCAACCCGTCCAGGTGGACTACAATGTAGGGCTCGGTGTGTCACATGCTCCCCCGGTCGAGTCCCGTTCGCCGCGGAGCACCCTGTGCTGGAAAAAGGGGTCAGCCATGGACGTCCTCGTGATCGATAACTACGACAGTTTCACCTACAACCTGGTGCAGTACATCGGGGAAGTGGACGGGCCGCCCCGGGTGGTGCGCAACGACGAGGTCGACGCCGAGGACGTGGAGGCGGATCCGCCCGAGGCCATCGTGATCAGCCCGGGCCCCGGGACGCCGGAGGACGCCGGGGTCTCCACCGAGGTCGTCCGGCGGATGGGAGAATCGACGCCCATTCTCGGGGTCTGTCTGGGCCTTCAGTGCCAGGCGGTGGCCCACGGAGGTCGGGTGGTTCGGGCGGATCGGCTCCTGCACGGGAAGACCTCCTCCATCCACCACGCGGAGGGCCCTCTCTACCGGGGGCTCCCGAACCCTTTCACGGCCACCCGCTACCACTCGCTGATCGTGGATGCGGACGATCTGCCCGTGGAACTGTCGGTGGACGCCCTGTCGGAACACGGTGAGATCATGGGGCTCAGGCACCGGGAGCATCCCGTGCTGGGCGTGCAGTTTCATCCCGAGTCGATCCTGACCGAGCAGGGGCGGGACCTGATGCGAAACTTCCTGGATTACGCCCGGGATCCCTATCCTCTGGGGGAGACCGCCCCCCCCGACGTGCCCGAGGAGGCCGATGCGACGTGAGTGAATTCAGCGACACCCTCGAAGCCATCGTCGACGGCAGGGACCTCTCCGTGGACGAGGCGCAGGCCCTGATGGATCGTCTCATGGAGGGCGAGTTCGACGACGCTCAGATCGGCGCGCTCTTGACCGCCCTCCGGGTGAAGGGGGAGACCCCGGACGAAATAGCGGGCTTCGCCCGAAGCATGCGTCGTCACGCCCGTCGGCTCGATCTGCCCGGGGATCTTCGTCCCGTGGTGGACACCTGCGGGACCGGGGGCGATTCGGTCGAGACCATCAACATATCGACCCTTTCGGCGCTGGTGGCCGCCGGGACGGGCCTGCCGGTGGCCAAGCACGGCAACCGTTCGGTGTCGAGCCAGTGCGGCAGTGCCGACCTCCTGGAAGCCCTGGGCCTGGAACTGGACCTGGAGCCCGACGACGTTCGCGGCAGCCTGGAGGAGACCGGATTCGGCTTCATGTTCGCCCCCAACTTCCACGCCTCCATGAAGCACGCCATCGGCCCCCGTCGTTCCCTGGGGGTCCGAACCGTCTTCAACCTTCTGGGTCCGCTGACGAACCCCGCCGACGCGGACCGCCAGCTGGTGGGGGTTTTCGGGGAGGAGTGGGTGCGTCCCATCGCCCGGGCCCTCGGGACCCTCGGCGTCGAGCGGGCCATGGTCGTGCACGGCCGGGTGGGGATGGACGAAATCAGCCCCAGCGGCCCCACCGTCTACGCGGAAGTTCGTGACGGAAACGTCGAGGAGGGGATCATCGAGCCCGACGACCTGGGGGTCGATCCGGTCCCCGTGGAGGCTCTCGCCGGTGGGGACCCCGGGGAGAACGAATCCATCGCGCGGGATCTTCTCGCCGGGGAGGCCGCCGAGCCGGTCGAGACCGCCGTGGCCATCAACGCGGGGGCGGTTCTGTACGTGGGGGGACGGGCCGATTCCCTCAGGGACGGCGTCGAGCGGGCCCGGGAGAGCATTCAGTCCGGTCGGGCCCGGGACAGCATGGAGGACGCGGTTGAATTCAGCCGGCGGGACGCCGGGGCGAGTTGAAGGAACCGGACCCCGCCGGGGGATCCTCGTCCTCCGCGAGGTAGGCGGCGAAGGGACCCTTCGAGAGCATGCGGCGGGCGAGGTCGTATTGCTCGGGCGAGACCCGCACGCGGTGTTCGGTGGCCGGCGTCCCGAAGTACCCTTTCATGTGTTCGTCCTCCACGAGGACCGTCACCCCCCGGTTTTCCAGCCAGTCACGAATCAGGGCCGTCTGAGGGTGCTCCCGGGTTTTCACGAGCACCGGCCATTCCGGCGGAGACCCCCCCGAGCTCCCAGCCAGCATCCACCGGAGCAGCCACCAGCCGGTGAGAAGGCCGATCATCGTCGTGAGCCACTGCCGCATCGGGGGAGCCTCCGGTATGTTCCGGGAATGACCCTACGGTCCCATGATACCCTTCGCTGGGATCGATTCGGGGTCGTGAGTTGAGGGGACGGGAAGGAGCCGACCCTCCGAACCCGGAGGTGCGACGATGGAACTGGATAATTCGACCGTGCTGGTTACGGGGGCCAGTCGGGGAATCGGCCGTCACGTGGCAGTGCGCTTCGCCCGGCGGGACGCCCACGTGGGGCTCATCGCCCGGGGTGAGGGCATCCACGAGACCGCGGACATCATCGGGAACGAGACCCACGCGTATCCCGTGCGGGCCGACGTCACCCGGGAGGCGGACGTTGAACGGGCCGTCGCGGAGGTCGTCGACGCGTTCGGCGGACTGGACTGCGTGGTGAACAACGCCGGCATCGCGGGGCCCACGGCGCCGGTGGAGCAGGTTGACCTGGAGGACTGGGAGAAGACGCTTCGCACCAACGTAACCGGGTCCTTTCTGGTGGCCAAACACGCCGTCGAACCGCTTCGCGAGAGCCCGGGGGGACGGATCATCAACATCGCCTCGGTGGGCGGCAAACACCCGTACCCAAACCGGGCTCCCTACGCGGCCTCCAAGATGGCCATGATCGGCCTCGGCCGCACGCTTGCCTTCGAGCTCGGGGAGGACGACGTCACGGTCAACACCGTCTGTCCCGGGCCCGTGGAGGGCGACCGCATCGAAGCGGTGATCGAAAAGCAGGCCGAGCAGCTGGGCATGAGCCGGGAGGAGGTCCGGCGGGAGATTTACACGGGGAACCTTCCCCTCGGTGAGATGGTTACCCCCGACGACGTGGCGGATCTCGTCCTGTTCCTGGCGGGTCCCGGGGGAGATCACGTCACCGCCCAGGACATCAACGTGGATTCCGGGTTGACGTGGTACTGACCGACCGGGAGCACCCGAGGAGAATCGATCCGATCCACCCTTGATACGAGGAGGGAGTTTTCGTGCTGGACGTTGATTCGAAGCCCCTCGAGGCGAAGAACAAGCTGTTGTTGATCGTGCCGATCGCGGTGCTGCTCGCGACCGTCGGTGCGGTGGGATACATCCTTTATTTTCTGCTGCTTCTCTGACCCGCACACCGGTCCCGGGCTCAGCGTTCGAGCGTCGGGTCGGTTTCCACCGTTCCTGAGTTGAGTATCCACCGATCCCCCGTTTCGTCGACGTACTCCATCAGCGCCCGGTAAAGCGGGTGCTTTCCCACGGTGGCGCCGTCACCCACCAGGACCAGCTTGCGGCGCGCCCGGGTGATGCTGACGTTGAGCCGCCGCTCGTCCCGCAGGAAGCCGATCTCCCCCTCCGGGTTCGACCGCACCAGGCTCAGGACGACGACCTCCTTCTCCCGACCCTGGAAGCCGTCCACGGTGTCGACCTCCAGGGCGTCGTCGGCGAGGGTTTCCCGCAGGTCGTCCACCTGGTCCTTGTAGGGGGCGATCACCGCCAGCTGTTCCGGGCGAAGGCCGGCGTGCAAATAATCTTTCACCACGGACGTGACCACCCGGGCCTCCCCCGGGTTGGCGGCGGAGGTGCTGCCCTCCCGTCGGCGTTCGGCCCCGGGTAATTCACGGGTGTCCAGCCAGACCAGGGGAGGGTGTCCCCGAAGGCGACTGCGGTACGGTGATTCGAGGCTTCCGGGGTCAAAGGCGGGCAGGTCCTCAAGGGTGTGGCTTTCGACGCTCGGGGCCGCCCGAAGCGTCCCGTCGTAGAAGCGGCGGCTGGAGAACGTCATGATGTCGCGGTGCATGCGGTACTGGACCTCCAGCCGTCGGCTGATCCGATCCCCCCATTGTTCCATCAGCCGCTCGAAGAGGGTTCGGTCCAGGCCCCGTTCGGCGGCTTCCTGGTTGAGGATGGTCGGGGGGAGCTGACGGTGGTCCCCCGCCATGACGAGCTTCTCGCCCTTCGTGGCCGGAATGAGACACGAGGGTTCGGTCGCCTGGGTGGCCTCGTCGATGCACACCACGTCGAAGTCGTGCCCCCCGAGCATGTCCGAGCCGGCGGTGGAGTTGGTGGTGCAGACGACCGGGGTCCGCTCGAGCAGGGTGTTGATCGCTTCCTCCTCGAGCCTGTCGCACGTTTCGAAGAGTTCGTCGATGCGATCCGACAGCTCCAGGTAGGTCGCCATCTCCTGCATCGTCTCCGGCGAGACCCCGCGAGCCCCCTCGTGCTGTTTTGCCCGTTCGTGGATCTGTTCGTCGCTGAGCCCCCGCCGCCATTGCCCCGAGGGTGGCGTGAAATCCCGCCGGAGTTCCACCAGCTCGAGGGCCTCCTCCCGACAGTCCTGGCTTCGCTGGTACTCCTCCAGCTCCTCGACGCGGTAGTCCAGGGTGTGTTTTCTGAGGACCGGCGTCGTCCGGGCGGGATGGCCGATCCGCAGGGCGTTGATCCCCTGCTGAACGAGGTTGTCCAGCATGTTGTCGACGGCCACGTTGGAGGCCGCCGCCGCCAGAACCCGGCTGCCTCGGCGGACTTCCCCCGCGATGATTTCGGTCATGGTGACGGTTTTGCCGGTGCCGGGCGGTCCGTGGACGAGGAACAGGTTCTCGGCCCCCAGGGCGTACCGAACCGCCTCCCGCTGGGAATCGTTCAGGTTCGGGTTTCGCCACTCGGGTTCCTCCGGTGGTTCGGACGCGCGGACCTCCTTTCGTCCCAGGATCCGGTCACGAAGCGGGTGCTTTTCTCGTCCCAGGGCGGGGAGGACGAACAGGGCGTCGAGCATGCGGAGGTAGGTCACGTTGTCGACCATCAGGTCGATCCGGACCGGCCCGGACTCCACCCAGCCGGGCAGTCGCTCACTCAGGGAAAGCGTCAGCGAACGGCTGCTCTTGTCCCACACCGTGGCGGTGGGGTTGTCGGAACGAAGCGGCTGATCCCGGGCAACCTGAACCACGTCACCCATCGTAATCTCCAGCTCGGGGAGAGGGTCCCCGTCCGCGCGGACGAAGGTCACCCGATCCTCCCCCCGAAGCCCGGATTTCCGCCGTCGGATCGTCATGTTGGTGGTGCAGCGTCCCTTCGCCTCCCGTTCGCGGGCGGTCAGGGAGCGCATCTCCTGCTGATGGCGCTGCATTTCCTCGTCCTGCTCGAGGTTGATGAGTTCCTCGAAGTAGTTCTGGTAGTCGTCGATGTTCATGGGAAACTCCCGGGAGAGGGTGGGTGGTCGGGTCGAGGGTCCCACCGGGCACGGTTCATCACACGAGTAGCCTAACAGCTCAACCGCGATGTTTATTTCGCCGGGACCGGTGGACGACCCAGCCGTAGACGAGACCGTTGATCAGGATCACGAAACCGGCCAGCATCCAGCGGGTCGACAGGGTCAGCCAGGACGGGTAGAGCAGCGGGTGGAGGTAGGCCGCCAGGAAACCGGCCCCGGTGTCGCCCAGGCTCCCTCGAAGCCACCGTTCGAGGGGCGTTAACGGGCAGGGCCAGCCGGTCAACTCCACGAGGACGCCCCAGGCGGCCGCGGGAAGGTGCAACCACGCGGCCCGGGGTCGGCAAAGTACGAGCAGACCGCCCAGGACCACGAACACCACGAACAGCCCGTGCACCAGCGCCACCAGGTCCGCCAGCAGCGAAGCCATGATCCCGCCGTCCCGTCAGCGGATCGTGCGTGCCGTGTTTCAGCCGCGTTGGTTGGTCCAGGGGGCTCAGGCTCACTCAAAAAGCCGATGCGTCCGGCTACCAGTCCCGAAGATGCATCATCAGCGGTTCGGAGGGCTCCAGCGTCACGGCCACGTCCATGCCGACGTTCCGCTCGGGTTCGGTCCGTTCGAGCCGGAAGCGGTCCACCGCCAGGCTCAAGATCAGCCGGGCCTCCAGCAGGGCCAGCTCCCGTCCGATGCACATCCGGGCCCCGCCGCCGAAGGGGAAGTAGCTGAAGCGGTGACGATCGGATTCGTGATCCTCCGCGAATCGATCCGGGTCGAACACCTCCGGCTCCGACCAGATGTCGGGGTCCCGGTGAACGAGATACTGGCTCAGCAGCAGGGTGGTACCCCGGGGGACCTCGTAGGAACCAACGACATCGTCCTCGATGGCTTTTCGGGCGAAGAGGGGGACCGGTGGATACAGGCGCATGGATTCGTCGACGACCCGACCGGCGTATTCGAGGGATTCGTACAGGTCGTCGGAGTAGCGGCGTTCGTGGTCCTCGACGGCGGCCTCGACCGACCGATGCAGCTGGCGGTGGATTTCATCGTGGTCGGCCAGCAGGTACCAGGTCCAGGTGAGGGCGTTGGCGGTGGTTTCATGGCCGGCGAGGAAGAACGTCATGACCTCGTCGCGAATCTGCTCCCGGCCCATGCTCTCACCGGTTTCCTCGTCCTCGGCCAGCATCAACATGGAGAGGAAATCGTCGTACTCTTCCTCCTGGCCGACCCGGTCGTCGATCAGGCCGTAGACGATCCCGTCCAGCCGCTCGATGCTTTCCTGGACCCTTTTTTTATGGGGCGTGGGGATCCAGTCCGGGAGGCTCATCCCACGAACCTGCTGCTGGAACTCCTGGCGCAGCACGTCGAGCGTTTCGCTTACGTCCTCCACGAATCCCTCCACGTCGGTGCTGAACAGGGAGCGGCAGATGATGCGAAGCGTAACGCGTTTCATTTCCTCCAGCAGGTCGATCGGCTCGTTGCGGCCCGCGAAGTCCTCCCAACGGTCCAACATCAGGCCGGCCTCGTCCACGATCATGTCACCGAAATTCCGCACGCTTTTGCGGTGGAACATCGGCATCATGAGACGATGCTGGCGCAGCCACCGGTCCCCCTCGCTGGTGAGGAGACCTCGTCCCATGATGCGCCTCAGCTGTTCGTAGGAATCGGATTTTCGGTAGTTCTTCTGGTTGTTCTCGAGCACGTACTGCACCTGGTCCGGATCCGAGATCAGGTAGGTCCAGCCCTCGCTGGGCAGGTACAGGCGCACCGTGCGCCCGAACTGCCGGCGAAGGTGCGGCAGCCAGTGGATGGGGTCCCCGCCGAAGAACCCGAAGAAGGTGCCAACGACCGCCAGGCGGCCGGGCCCCGGCACGTCCTTCGGGGCCACGGTGGTTTCCTCTGCGGGTTCAGCCGGTGTATCCGTCATGGTGGGTGCCTCCCGGGTTCAGGGTCGTCCCTGTGTTCATGGAACAGTACGGGCCGGTGATCCTGTGGGGTTCACGACGGGCCGGGCCCGGCGGCCGGGTCAGTCGGATGGGTCTCGGATGGGGTCGATAAGGAGTTCCTCGACCTCGTCGTGCAGGGATTCGAGCGGGAGCGAATCCGGGTCCACCATCCACCCGATCAGCAGCCCCTGGAGGGATCCCATCAGGATGGCCGGGTAATGCTCGGGCAGGTCGGCGCGGAAGGCTCCCTTGAAGCGGCCGTACGTGATCAGTTTCTTCAGGGGGGCCACCAGCCGCTCGTAAAACGCGGGAAAATCGATCTTGGTCTGCTTGGGATCGTGCAGACTGGCGCTCCAGGAGTCGATCAGGATCTGTACGATGGCACGGTTGGAGGTGGCGAAGTCGATCATCCGACGAACCCCGTGGGTAAGCTGGTACTCGGGGGGGCGGTCGAGCTCTTCGGTTTCCTCCATAATCTGATGCAGGCCCTCCTCGAACCACCGGAAGGCCGCGTGGAGGATGTCGGCTTTGTCCTCGAAGTAAAAATACACCGTGCCTTTGCTGACCTCGGCCCGTTCGGCGATCTCCTCCACGGCCATGTACTGGTAGCCTTCGTCCACGAAACCTTCCACGGCCGCCTCGATGATCGCGCGGCAGCATCCTCGAGAGAGGTGAGCTTGTCAGCGGCAGGCTTGGGCTTCGCCTCGAGCC
>CAZEBV010000102.1:0-8811 GCA_964510695.1 uncultured bacterium | reverse complement strand
GCCTCCATGAGTGTTCCGGTCGTCCTGCTCGACCGGGTGCTCTCGGTGTATCTTCCGGCGTTTCTAGGCTGGGTGCTTTTCGTCACGTCATCCGGCGGGGGAAACGAATTCAGGAACTCCACCAGCGCCGAAGAATCACCCCGAAAAACCCCCAGCCATACCGAAGATCACCCGGCTTCCTGGATCCCCCTCCCCAGCAGTCGGAAACCGTAACGGGATCCCCCCGGAAGTCGAAACACCAACTTCGCCCGCTCTACCACGTCATCAACGCGCGGCCGACGGACCGGGAACCACTCGACGAGGAGCTGGTGAGACGGCTTCGCCGGGGCCTCACCTCGGCGGTGCGGGAACTCGAGGATCAGCTCGGGACGAACCTGTCGGACTGGACGGTCATCGAGGGCCGCCAGCGCCTTTGGGGGCCTCGGGATACCCCAGCTCGTCGAGAATCCCTTCGAACGTCCGGTTCAGGTGACGGACGGTCCCGGGCTTCAGCTTGTCGCGGTGATCCCCCCACCCGACCTGCCGTTTGTGGGCCCGGGGGTCCTCCCGTTCCACCGTGAAGTCCACCGCCGGGACCGCCGGGGCGCTTTCGCTTCCCCAGCCCATGTGATCGACGATCGTCCGCCAGTGGCCGGAAAAATCGTCGATAAGATCCTCGTAGCGCACCAGCAGGACCGTCGGTCGCCCGAACAGATACCGGACGTACTCCCGGTAGCGCTGCCGCCAGTCGGAGGCCCGATCCAGCACGAAAGCGTCGATGTCCATCCGGCGGGCCCGGCGCCGCCGGTCGTAGTGGTCCGCCGACATCATCCGGTGTCCCCGGGTGAGCGAGAAAAACTGCGAGGTGAGCACATCGCGAGGGTCGCGAAGCAGCAGCAGCACCTGGAAGCGATCCAGTTCGGGCACCGGGCGCATCCGACGAAAAACCCCGTAGTAGTAGCCCCGGGGGGAGAACACGCGCTCACGCCAGGCCTCGGACTCGAAGGCGGCGTCGAGCGACCGTCCCGCCAGCGTGAAGTACCGCGCCAGGTTCACGGTTCGCAACCCCTCTGCCCGCGCCCGCTCCCGCAGCACACGGTGCACCAGCGAAGACCCGGAACGATGCATGGAAAAAAACACCCCGCTCGTGTCCTCCACCTCGGGGCGGGGGAACGCGGACAGAAGCCGGTGCTCCTCCCGCAGGACGAAGCGGGCCCGCATCGGGTCGACCCAGCGGGACCGAAAACGGATCCAAAGCCGAACGAAAAAGCCGATCAGGTCGGCCACGCTCATCCCTCCTCTCGGCGCGAGGTCCGCCGGCCGAGGAAAGGGGCTTTGACCCCCGCCACGCCGGGGGTCCTAACGGGGATGGACCCTCACCAGTCCGTCCTCACCCTGACCGTCCGCTCGGAGGTCCTGGTGGGGACCATCTCTACGCTCGACGGACACCGATTCCGAACGTGTTCGGACTCCCCGGCGCGGAGGATCCGATCCTTCCGAAGGTCGTTCAGGCGAAGCCACGAGGGAAGGCTGTCCACCCCGAAGATGCCCGCGGAGTGAACACGGGGACGGGCGTCCTTCAGACCGACGACGTTCATCGGAACCCGGTCGAGGTGGATCCGGTCATCCGGACGGGTTTGCGCCACGACCCTGGATAATTCCCCCAGGTAACGGCGGGCGACCGACTGGGCACAGTCCCACTCCGGGTACCGTTCGAACCAGGGTGAAAAGCGCACGAGCCCCGCCGTGAGAACCAGAACGCCCGCCAGCAGCAAGAACTTCTCCACGTGACGAAAGGCCGCCTCGAGGAACGGTGCGGACCGGAGGCCGCCCGAAGGATCGGTCAGGGCCTCGCGGACCGCCCGACCGAAAAACCCCACGAGATGCGCCAGAAGGATGCTGAACGGGATCACGACCGGATACATCAGGCGGAACGCAAAATTCAACCCGGCGGTGTAAAGAACGCCCGGCAGAAGAATCCACGTCCCGTACCAGAGCACCCATCGAAGCCGGCGCCCGCTGACCGCCCGGCGGTAATCGGCTCGGTTGACCCAGGCCGACACCCCCGCCCCTCCCAGGAGCAGCACGAACAGGAGGTTCACCGCCCGATGTCCGGCACGCACGAGGTGCCCTCCCACGCGATCCAGGTAGGTCACGAGGGCGATTTGATCCCGCCCCTCCATCATGGCGGTGACGATCGGCACACCGGGGTCGTGGTAGGCGGCCCGAACCACCCGATCCCCGACCTGGCCCAGCAGGGGAAACGCAGTGAGGATCACCAGCAGGATCCCGGCCAGGCCCACCAGGACCACCCTGAGTCGGCGGAGTCCCCGGCGGCGCCGAAACCGTTCCCTCAGCGCCGGCGCGCTCCGAACGGCCAGCACGACCAGCCCCGCCAGCAGCAGCGCGGACACCAGGATGATCGGGACCGATCCGGGGCGAAACCACAGGGACTCCAGGTTTCGCCGGAGGGTCGCCAGCCACCGAAGCCACGGCTGAAGCGGGTATAGCGAACCGAGATACACCCGGGCCCATCCCCAGGTTACGAGCCGCCGGAGTGTGCCCGCGGTCGTCTCCCGGACGATGAACTGACGGGCAATCCCCCCGTGGGACAGCGCCTGGATCCCGGCCACGGAAAACCACCAGGCCAGATAAAGGGCCGTCACGAGAGTGTAATCGATCAGGGAACGAAGCGTCCGTCCCAGGCGTTCCACGACCGTCCCCGCCCGGTGTGTGAACAGGTATCGATGCAGTCCGATCAGCGGCAGCAGAATGACCCCGATCTCCTTGGCCGCCAGCGTGAGCCCGTACAGGCTTACCCCCATGTACCGGCACGATCCGGCGTCCCGCCGGTGGTCGGTCCGAACCGCCGCCACCAGGGTGCCCAGCATCAGCACCATGGGAAGCAGGTCCTGTCGGCGTTCGATGCCGGGGACGATCTCCACCAGCAGCGGGTGGGACGTGTAGAGCAGACCCGCCAGCAGGGCCACGCCGGATCGACCGGGATGAAGCACCTTCACCGCAAAATACACCATGACCGCGACCAGGCTGTGGAACAGGAGATCCGTCAGATGATACCCCGCCGGGTTCAATCCCCAGATCGCGTAGTCCAGCGAAAACGTCAGCGTGGAGAGAGGCCGATAATACATCGCGTAGACCTTGGACCGGCTCATCAGCGGTTCGGATAGGATTCGTCCCAGGTCTGCCAGGGACTCCATCCGACCGGCCAGGATCAGGCTGTAGGTATCGGGGGCCGTCCAGAAGTACGTGAGCACGTGATCGTAGGTCAAAAAGGCCACCGCGAAGACCAGGACGGGCGTCAGAGCTCGAAGGAGGCGGCGGAAAGGCAGGTTCACGGTCCGCTCCCCACGTCCGCGTGTTCGAACGAAGCGGTGGGACGAAGGCCCCGGATGCCGGGGGCCCTTCCCGGGTTCATTCCGGAAGCGTGTCCATCAGGAGGCGGTGAACGTTCTCCCCCATGATCATTCGGACGTCCTCCCGGGAAAACCCCTGCTCCAGGAGGGCCTCCGTGATCCGGGCCATCCCGGACGCGTCGACGGCGGTCCGAACGGAACCGTCGAAGTCCGACCCGAGGGCCACGTGCTCAACACCGATTTCGTCCGCCGTGTACCGGATCGCCCGGCCGATCGCCTCGGTCGTGCCTCCACAGATGGCCCCCGGCCAGAACCCGATCCCGACGACCCCTCCCGTGCGAGCGACCCCGCCGAGCTGCTCGTCGGTCAGGTTTCGGGGGCCCTCACAGGTCCCCTGAACCCCGGTGTGGGACACCATCACGGGCTGACGGGCCCGTTCGAGCACGTCGTCGATCGTCCGGGGCGAGGCGTGAGCGAGGTCGACGATCATCCCCCGATCCTCGATACGGTGGACCATCCGGCGGCCGAAGTCGGTCAATCCGTGCTTCTCAACGCCGTGGGCCGACCCGCCCACCCGGTTGTCGTAGAAGTGGGCAACCCCCATCACGCGAAATCCCACCCGATCGAACCGTGCGAGGTTATCGGGATCCCCCTCGAGGGCCTGCAGCCCCTCGATGGCCAGCAGCCCGGCCGCGGAGGACGGGTTCTCCGAACGGTGTCGACGGAAGTCCCGGAGGTCCCCGACCGAAGTAACCACCCGGAACCGCTCGCCCGATCGCTCGGCGACTCTGTGGAGCCGGCGAGCCTGATACAGGGTCCGTTCCGCCAGGCTGAACCACGCCGCCGGGGGCCATCGCTGAGCGAGCACCAGCCAGAAAATTTTGTCAGTGTTCCCACGGTTGCTCCGGTAATTCTGTCCCCACGGGACCTTGGTGACCACCGAAAACGTCTGAAGCGCCACGTTGCCCTCCCTGAGGCGCGGCAGGTCCACGTGACCATAGGAGGACCGTCGGGCCAGGTTCCGGTTCCAGAGCAGGGAGTCCGCGTGAAGGTCCGACACCCAGAGCTGCTCGTGAAACGAGACGACCTCCTCCGGGACGTCCCCCTCCCCCGTTGAACCCGACGGGTTCAACCAGCGGTGGACGTGGCCCGGAGCCAGGGTGAAGAAGTAAAGGAGAAGCACCGACAGGACCCCGGCCGTCACCCCGGCGATCCAGGTCCCGATGGTGCGCGCCTTCTCGCCCGTCATGGTTCATGGAGCCTCCCATCCTGGCGGGTTCCGGGTCGTCTCGTCGTCCCTTGTGCTGGCCGCCGGGAAGGATAAGCTTTTTCTCCGTTGTGCCAACCGGGTTCGACCCCATCATCCCGTCCGTCCGGGAACCCATGATCCCTCCCCTGCCTCGCCGGCGCATCACTGGCGGACTGCTTGTCCTCGTCGGCGTGGGGATCAACCCCTGGTTCACGGGTCGCCTCCTCAGCCCGGGAAAGACCCTGGCGAGCCCGGCCGCCTGGCTCGTGGTGCTGGCGAGCAGCGCCCTGCTGATCGCGGCGGGGATCATCCACATGCGGACGGATTTCACCGAACCCTCGATCGGCCGGTGTCTTCTGCTCGGAGCGGCGGGTGCCGCCCTGCTTTTCCTCGCCCTGGAGCTGGCGTCCTACGTGGTCCTTCGGTCGACGGCACCCCGCACCGCCAGACTCGTAACCCACCGGCACGCTCTTCTGGGCGACGACCATCCTCCCGGCACGGCGTACACCTTCCATCCCCTGTTCGGCTGGAAGCCCCCCGCGGACGGCCTGGAACACGGATCCTCCCGAAGCCCGACCCACTACCTGCGGGACCGCTTCGGCTTCGTCAGGGAGGATCCCGGGGAGACGGTCGCCCTGGACCCCGACGCGGCGATCCGAATCGTCGTGGTCGGGGGTTCCAGCGTGCGGGGCGTCTGGAACCCGCCCGAGGCCTCAATTCCCGCCCGACTAGAATCGATCCTGGCATCCCGGACGGCCCGCTCCGTCAACGTGGTGAACGCCGGCGTTCCGGGCTGGTTCTCGGTGAACGAGATCGCCTACCTCGCCCAGGAGGTCCTCCCGATCCTTCAACCCGATCTGGTCATCGTGCTGGACGGGGCGGCCGACGTGGCTCGATCCGTCCGGGCCGGGGAACGCTTCACTCGCCGGATGGGCATCTGGTACTCCAATGAAAGCTACCTCTACGACCGACGCCTTCAGCGGTTCCAGGAACGGTTCACCTGGCTGAGGGATCGACCCGCGCTCGTGTTCCGCCAGTTGCTTCGGGTCCTGGGGGTTCAACGCCTGGCGGATTCGTCCCGTTACTTCCTCGGCCGAGCCTGGACCGCTCGGGAGTCCCCGCTCGGGCACGACGTTCGAAAGCTCGATCGGAAGGAGTGCGCCGGGGTTCCGGTCAACCCCGGTCCGTACCTCCAGAACGTCCGGACCGGCCTGGGGCTCGCCCGGGCCCACGGCGTCCCCCTGCTCTGGAGCCTGCAGCCCGTGATCACCCACAAAAACTCCCTTACCGATTCGGAGCACCAAAGCCTTAATCGAATGAGGGCCCGAGCGTACTTCCAGGAGGACCGACGGACCGCCCGGCTTCGGGGCCTCCCCCCCCGCACCTGCTGGACACGTGTCCAGAAAACCTTCTACCGTCGGGTTCGGCGCGGTTTCGACCGGATCCAGGAGACCATCGGGGAGCCCATTTTTGGCGTCATGGACCTGGCGGACCTGTTTCGCGGCGACCGGGAGCGGCGGTTTGCCGATGCCCTGCACTACACGGCCCCCGGCAACCGACGGGTCGCCCGGGCCCTCGCCCGCCGGGTCGAAAACCGCCTTCTGGCCCCCGGCACCCGCCGGCCGTGAAGCTGCCGCGTGTCATCCCCGCGGGGCTGAAACGCCTCCTGCCGCCGATCGTGGGCCTGATTGCGGTTGTTCTGCTTGGGGCCCTGCTCGAAACGCTGGCGTTCGGGTGGCTTCGGACCACCGCGCCGGAGCGGGCCCGTTCGCTCCAGCGCCGCCACGCCCTGCTGGGTGAGGACGGCGGCTCGGGGAACCCCTACTTCCGGGGGCATCCCCTTTACGGGTGGATGAACCGCTTCAGTCCCGCCGGATCCGTCTCCCGGGGGGGCCTGGGCTTCGTCCCGAACCGATCCGACGACACCATCGCGATCGAGCCCGGGGCGGACGTGCGGATCTTCGTGCTCGGTGGATCGACCGTTCGAGGGACCCCCCACCCTCCCGAAAAGAGCATTCCGGCCCTCGTCGAACGGCGTCTCGAACGACGATACCCCCGGGAGTTCAACGTCGTCAACGCCGGGGTGAGCGGCTGGTTTTCCGTCAATGAAACGGCCTTTCTCACCCAGGAGATCCTGCCCTTCTTCGAGCCGGATGCGGTGATCGTGCTGGACGGGGCCAACGATGCCAAGCGGTCCGTGCGAGCCGGCATGATGTTAAAGAAACACTCGGGTCGCTTCGGGTTCGGCCAGAACCCCTCGCTCTTCGATCGGCATCTGCGTTCCTACCGCCGCCAGTTCCTGGCCTACAACCGCCGTCCGGGGTTCGTGCTCAACCAGTGGCTGCACGCCATGAACCTCCACCGCTACCTGGAACCCTCGCGCTATTTTGCCGCGGACCTCCTTCTGGGCACCCTCGGGGAAGCCCCCTCCCACCGGCCGCCCCTGGCCCGCTACCGTGAGTTCTGGAGACAATTTCAGGTCGATCCCGAAGTTCGAGAGCGATTCTGGAGGCGGCTCGACCGAACTGGATCCAGGGATGTCCTCCGGCGGACGATACAGGGGCTCACCCGATCCCGAAGGAAGCGGCTCCAGTACCACCTTGGGACCGCGGAGGAGGCCCGTTTCCGGCGGATCGTCGGTGACTCGCCCTCCCTTGATCGAGAACGCATCCGGGCCCTCCTTCGGCGCCCCGAACTCCGGGTTCTCCCGGCCGAGGTTCTGGCCGATCCCCCGTGTCGGGCGGTGCCGGTGAGCGCCGATCCGTACATCGCGGGCGTTCGCTCCATGGCGGGGGCCCTGTCCGGACGGAAAAGCAAGTTCCTGCACGCCCTCCAGCCGACGCTCGTGCGAAAAAAACCGCGCACGAACCGGGAACGCCGGCTGATTCACGGCGCCGTGTCGAGATCCCTCTTCGGGAGCCTGCGTCGGACGAACTACCCGCGAGGCACCTGCTGGAATCAGGTGTTCGAGGTGTTCTACAATCGAGCGTCCTCCAGGCTGGACGCGCTGGCCGATCGATCCCGGAACCCGGTCCGTACCATGGACCTCTCAGACCTATTTCGGCGGGAAACGGAAACCCGTTTCAGCGACCCCAATCACTACACCGTGGAGGCACACCGTGAGATCGCGCGGGCCCTCACGGAACGACTCGAACGAATGGATCTCTGGTGACCCGGGAAAGCCCTGGTCGAAACCGGCCGCTCATGCCCGGCCGACCCTCAGGCCCCCGATGATTCCAGCAGTTCACGCAGGCCGCATCGCACGTCGGGATACCGGAAGGTGAAATCCCACTCCCTTCGCAGCTTCTCCGACGAAACTCGTTTCGAGGGGTGTAACAATCCGAGCCGCATCTCCGAGTATTGCTCGCGGGCTTGTTTCCAGGAAATCCTTCGGATGTCCTCCGGATCCCTCCCGGTTGCCCGGTAGAGGAACGCCACGAGGGTTCGCAGGCGAAGCGGACGCCCGTCCACCAGGTTCAGCACGGTGGACCGGTCGTGGTGGGCCAGTCGGGCCAGGGCCCGCACCAGGTCCACGACGTGAATCCGGTTGGTCCACTTGTCGCCCTCCCCGACGAGCCGATAGTCGGGATCCAGGTAGCGCCGGGCTCCGTTTCGGCCCGGCCCGTAGATCCCGCCCGGTCGGACCCGGATCAGGGGCACCTCACCGGACAGACGATCCTCCAGCATCCGTTCACAGCGGACCTTCAGTTCCCCCGAGCGGCTCACCGGATCCAGCGGGGACGTTTCGTCGACCCACGCCCCGTCGGCGTCCCCGTACACGGACGTGGAACTGATGTACACGAAATTCCGGAGGTCGTATGCCATCAGCTCCCCCACGAAATCCGATAGCAGCCCCAGGCTCTCCTCGATCGAGTCCTCGAGGGGCGGTCCGGCCGTGAAGACGACGCGAAAGCCCTCGCCCTGCCAGCCGTGATCCTTCAGGATGTCGCCCAGCCGAGCGGAGTGGTTCAGGTCGAACTTCTCGAGCTCGTACGGAACGCGAACGTTCCGCGGTCCCCGGGCGGTGGCGAGCACGTCGTGACCCGAAGCCTGAAGGTCCACGGCCAGTCGGTGCCCCGTGTATCCGGCTCCCACGATCAGAACCCGCATATCGTTCACCTCCGGGAGGATCGTCGTGCCCGGGACTCCGCCATCTTAGCAGACAAAAAGCACACGTCTGGCACGGAATCGGGTGCCACGTTACCCTTG
>CAZEBV010000101.1:0-8862 GCA_964510695.1 uncultured bacterium | reverse complement strand
CGTTCGCGATCTCCATGGTGATCGTCGAACGGGAGGCGAACGAAAAGGGACTGATGAACCCGTCCAGCGTGACCTGCGATTGATCCCCCAGCGTTCCGTTCAGCGACACGTCGGCGGTGTCGTTCCCGGCCGTGCTGATTTCCCCGATCGACCCGTCCAGCTCTTTAATAATTGCATGGAAAGTTCCGGGGACGTTCTCGTCGGTGAAGTCCAGGTTGGCCGACGTCACACGGATCGGACCCACCGAGCCGCGCCAGGCGGTGTCCGGCTCCTGCGAGGATCCGGTGTCGTCCTGGGTCTGGGACACCAGCAGCTGACCCAGGTTGGTCCGGAAGTTCTCGTCAATTTTCAGGACGAAGTGAGGCGATTGAACGTCGATCGGACCGACTCGAAACGCCCGCTTTGGCCATTCGACGTGGATATGGTCGATCGTCGTTTTTCGCCAGCCCCCCACCGTGTCCCCGTCCAGGTAGACCAGCTGCAGGTCCGTCAGCCGGCTGTTGGCGTCCAGGTTGACCGTCAGCGGCGGCGCCGATGCTCGAACGGTGCCCCGGACGTCCAGCCGGCCGGATTCCCACTGCCCCCGGATCCAGCTTCGAACGTGATCGTTCACGTCGCGAAGCGCGAAATCCTCGAGCGAAAACCTCGCGTCCAGGGTCCGCGTGTCGGGGTAGAGGCTCCCCCGTGCTCGAACGGATCCTTCGCTGCCGATTTTACTTCGCAGCTGCAGCGGCGACTTCCCACGGGTGGGCCAGTGGACGTCTTCCAGGTTGAGGTCCAGCTCCGACAGCCTGAGACCGGCGTTCGGTGACCACGAACGATCGGACCAGTCGACTTCCCCGTTCGTGACGCGAAACCGATCGACGGTGTAATGCTGAGTGTCGCTCACGGTGACACCTGCGACGGGAGTGTCCGGGGGGACGAGGTATCGGATCCAGTTGATCGCGCCGGCCTGATCGCGAGTCACGGAAACTCGGGGTGAATCAACAGTGACGTTTCCGAACGACAGGTTCCCCCGGTAAAGGGACGAGAACGGATCGAAATTCACCGTGATTGTCCGGGCGTCCAGGACGGTCGTGTCCGACGTGTGGAGACTCAGGTTTCCCAGCCGCAGGGTAAAGGTGATCGGGTCGAACGTGACGGATTCAACCTCTGGATCGAGGGTGGATTGTGTCCTGATCGCCGAGGTGAGCTGGCTTTTAACGAAGGGGGGAACCACCAGGGCGCCGGCGACCAGGTAGATCGCGGCCACCAGCAGGACCCAGAACCATGTCGACTTCCACCAGACGGTGCGCATCATGCCGGCAGCCCCCTTCCACCGGGTCGGGACGATAGGGACCGGGGCCCCCTACATGGAATGATGACGACGCAGCCTGTATCCGGTGATGGGAGCATGCTCCCCCCTCTTCGGCAGGCTTCTTCATGGAACGGACTGCTTTCGCCTCGAGACCGCCCGGATTCATCTTAAAGCCTAACCCCGAAGCCGACCTCCAATCATGACCCCGATCAACTTAACGCAAGTCGAGTCCCATCTCCGTGTGAGAAACATCCCCTGCAGGGAGATTCCCGCAGGATAAGCTGCCCCTCACCACCCGCTCGTCGGGCCATCTTTTCCTGCCGCCCGCGCCTGCTGCCCTGGAAATGGACCGGGTTATGGCCTGGCTCGGATGACGGGCCTCCTGTCTGGCGATGGACGTATCAAAGGAGTGGAGACGGAAAAATTAAGACGGGGGACAGCTTGATCGAGTGGAGGAAAACACTCAGGCGAAGGATGCCAGGAGGGTTAGAGCGCTAAGGTAAGATCGCTAAAGAAATTATCGCACGATGGTACGTCCGAGGGGTTCTCGGGGGATCTCGCGGACAATAAGTCCTTAAGTCCGTCTCCGAGGCCGTACAGGACTTACTCCACGTAAGCGGTGGCGTCCGGGCGACCCCGAACCGGGAGGAGTCGGAATAACCCCCCCTGCATTGCCCCGGCCGGGGAGGCTCACGACCGGACGTTCGAGGAAAGAAGCAGGCGGAGTGATTGAACCATGACCTTTTACAGGGCGTGCGGGGCGGGCGCGTCCCGGGTCGGGTTAGCTGCTCACCCGAACCACCGGTAATACAGGCTGCCGATCCACCGACCGGCCGGCCCTCTCATCATCCGGTCCCGCAGGGCCCGAAGGGCCTCCAGGGTCGAGGCGGGCGTGCCGGCCCGCTCCACCAGACAGCTGCCTCCGCCGCCCCCGCCGGACAGGCTGCCCTCCGGCACCACCGCGAACGTCGAGAAATGATCCGGCACGAAGGTCACCCGACCGTCGGCCCGATCCACCACGCTCCCCGACGGCAGCCGCTCCCAGCCTCCCCCCGTCTCGTTCCAGCGTACCGGGATGTACGAACCCGCCGACGCCTGCGTCCGGTCGATCGTGATTCGCACGCACGAGGCGGACACCGTGTCGGGCACGACGCTCAGGTCCACCGCGAAGCCCCCCGTCGAGGCCGCCCGGGAGCGCGGGTGGTCCGGCCCCAGCGAGGCCACCTCGAAGGCCGGCGGGGCCGACGGCGGCGTGTCACAGCCCGTCGTGGCCGAAAGCCCCACGGAGACCTCGGGCAGCCCGGCCTGAAACTTCACCGGCCCGTCCAGCCCCTCGGTGTCGCCCAGGTGGGCGTTGGTGAGGGTCACCGTGTCCGCGAACGTCGCCGGGGCGGTGTCCAGGTATTCGACGAAGTCCAGCGGTTCGAGATCCCAGGCCCACAGCCAGCCGTCCCGTGTGGAGGCCACCAGTTCCTCGCGCCCGTCGTCGTCCAGGTCCCCGGCCCGCGGCGTCCCGAGCATCCAGTGGCCCGTCGTCTTCGGAAAACCGGATAACTCGGCCCCCGTACGGGGGTTCCACGCGTGCAGGGAGCCGCCGCTGCTGACGGCCACCACGTCCTCGTGGCCCGAACCGGCGACGTTCGTGAAGTTCTGTCGGTTGAAGAACTGGAAGTCCTCGATGGGGAGCGGGGATCCGGGCATCGCCTGGTTCGTGCGGGCGTTCCAGACGGCCACCTGGTCCTGGCCCCCGAGCTGATGCCCCGGCGCCTGGAAGTCGATTAGCCGCCGCATGCCCACCGACGTGCCCACGACCGCCGGAGCGGTATCCACGTGACCGACCCCCGGCATGCCCGCAAAGCCCATGTAGGGCATGTCGGTGGCCGGGGTCGCCGAACCCGGCTGAAGCGTGAGGGGGATGGGCGCCGAATCGACCGTGTTGGAGCTGACCGTGTCGTCCTCGGCCCCGTAGTGGCTCGTGCCGTCGGCCTCGAACACCATGGTCGCGCCGAAGAAACTGTTGATGGCCACCTCGTCCCGGCCGTCCCGGTCGGGGTCGAAGCACTCGGGCCGGGCCTGGATCCCCTCCGCCACGTAGGGAAGCGGGGAACTCCCGAGGTGAAGGGGCACCCGCACCGGCCAGCTGTCCGAGAAAAGCGTGCCGTTGGGGTTAAGCGCGTACAGGCGACCGTTGGAGGTCCCCTGGCCGCCGCCCAGGACGATGCCGCCCAGTCCGGATCGGTCGGGCAGCGACTGGAGGCTGACGTTCAGGGGCTCCTGGTAGCTTTCGCTGGTGCCCAGGACGATCTCCGGTTGATCGTCCCCGTTCAGGTCGCAGGCCACCGGGATGCTGTTGATCTGGGACCCTCGGTTGACGGTCACCCCGGAGAGGGGACTGACGGTGTGATCCGTGGGATCGACGCTGACCTCGTCCTGGTCCGCGAGCACCGTCGGGTAGCCCACCACCGGCGAGCCGTCATGGTGCCAGGCGTAGACGTGGCGGTCCATGGCGGCCACCACGATCTCCCGGGTGCCGTCGTCGTTCAGGTCGACCGGGAGCGGGGCGGTGAAAATGCCCGGGATGAGGGTGTTGATCGGATCCCGGATCGACGGCCGACTGAAGCGAAAGTTAACGGTGACGGGAAACCCGCTGAGCCGGCGTCCGTCGTGGTGCCAGGCGAACACCCTCCCCTCCAGGGTGGCCGCCAGGACCTCACGGTCACCGTCCCCGTCCAGGTCGCTGACCCGCGGGCCGGACCCGTTGAAGCCCATCCGGATCGGGTCGTCCCCGAAGCCCAGTTTGTCCGACACGTCGTGGTGGAGGGCCGCCGGGTGAGGATCGGTCTTGACCGGCCACCCGGGCAGCTCCGAACCGTTGGACCGGTAGACGTGGAGGGTGCCCGAGCCGGTGGTCACGATCATCTCTTTTCGGTCGTCCCCGTTCAGGTCCACCAGCAGGGGCGGCGAGCTGAGGCTGGAACGAAGGTCCCGCGGCCAGCCGGGCATGCGGTTCGAATCGTCGTGGCCCAGGATGGTGCGCCGGTCGGCGGCCCAGTTGTCCTTCCCGTCGGTGACCACCAGGCGAAGCATCATGTAGGACTGGTTCTCGGGCGGCTGCACCAGCCGGTCCGGCCCGATTGCGGCCGGTGACCCCAGGTCGGGACAGAGGCTGTTCACCTCCGCCCAGTCCAGCGTGTAGGAGAGGTTCTCCTCGGGGGTCCCCACCGACCCGTTCTTCAGCGTGTTCCAGCCCGTTGGATGGTTCGTGCAGCCCAGCTGCAGCTCGTAGCTCGCCCCGCTCGGGTTGCGCCACGCGCTCATGGTGGCGGTGATCTCCAGCGGCTGACCCGGTGTCACCGGCGCCCACCGCCTGGGGTCGTGGATCACCACCTCGGGCGGAATGCTGTCCGGCCGCACGCGCTTGAGAAGCTGTGCCGCGTTGATGCGCCCGCTGCCCGTGTAGGGGTCCCAGCCGGGGGTGCTCGGATAACGTTCGGTCGGGATCCCGGCCGGGGCTCCCGCCGCTGCCGGGCCGATGGCGATGTCGTCGGCCGTCTGCTGCAGCAGGCCGCGCACCTCGGCCGGCGACAGGGCGTTGTCGTTCGGCCAGGACCCCGAGTCCGGGTGAGCCTGGATGATCCCCCGCACCGCCTGGTTGCGGGCGTGGGACTGAAGAAGGGCGATGATGCCGGCCGACCGGCTGGTGGAGCCGCTGCTGCAGCCGGCGTCGCTCACGCTGACCCAGTTCTGGGACCCGTACCCCGAACAGCCGACGATGTAGAGGTAACTGGGGTCGAGGAGCCCCCCGGTGGGATCCTCCGAGGTGCCGGCGCGGCGAATGGCGTTCACGGGAATTGAATAGCGAAGCGAGGCGGGGTAGTTGTGATGCTGGGAGGCCTCGTCGTTCTGGGCCAGGACCAGCGGCACCCCATTGTCCCAGGCGTAGCGGTTCGCCCGCATCGCCGCCCGGGTAACGTCGACCGCGCCCAGCGATCCCTGGATCAGGGCCACCTCCTGGTCGACCGCGTAGGTGACCGCCTGCGCGTAATCCACGCTGTGGTGAATGAAACTCTCCCCCACCCGAAGCGGCACGAACTGGCAGTTCGGACAGCCGCCGGGGAACCCGCTGCCGTTGGCGGCCTCGGCGGTGGCCTTCTTCGCCATCGACGTGCCGTGGCTGTGGTCGACCTCATCGAAGGGGTTGTTGGTGTCGTCCAGGAAATTCCAGCCGGAGATGTCGTCCGTGTAGCCGTTGTTGTCGTCGTCGACGCCGTCGCTGAAGATCCGGATCAGATCCCCCGCGTCGATGATGCCGTTGCCGTTCACGTCGCTGACCGCCGGGTCGCTCTCGTAGTCAACCACGTTGACGACCCCGTCGTCGTTGGCGTCGTAGGGGAGCGTCCCGTTCGGCGGCGGCAATTCACCCGTGTTGAGGTAGGCCTTCTTGCGGAGATCCTCCGTCTCCCAGCGAATCCCCGAGTCCAGCACGGCGGTGATGACGTCGGGCCGGCCCGTGCTCATCGTCCAGGCGGTGTCCACGCGCATGCCCTTGACCCCGAACAGCTCCTCGGAGTCTGATTCCAGGCCGTCGAACTGAAGCCGGCTGAACATCCAGGTTTCACCGGTGTAGTCGTCCGGTGTGCCGGGGGTGGCCGCCTTATCCAGGAAAAGGTACTCGTGGTAGGCGTCCGTGTCGGTGCCCGTGCCGGGCGCGGGCCAGGGAACCTGGGCGGCCGCGGCGGCGGGCAGGAAAAAAGCGAGCAGAATCATAAGCAGGGTCGAACGACCGCGAAAGACCGGGACCAAGGAACCACGCTCCTCCGTGGAAAATTTTTCTCCATTATGGTGGAGCACCCCCCGCGAATCAAGGACCGATATTCCCCTTCGCCGACGGTCGAATCGCTGGTCCAATAGGTGATGGGTCGGGACCCGGAGATGGCCCGAGCCGGGTTCGTTTTTCGGTCCCCGCCGCAGGGTGACGCTCCGCCCGGCGATGGACGGGCCGGGGCTGGTAGGGAGGGAAGGGGAATTGAGCGAAGGCCCACGCCCGCGAAGCGCTCACCGTCGGACGTCCCGGGCAGGCAATGAGCGAAGTGATTGAAAGATTTCACCGTCCAGGGAGTTCGGACGCTGCGAACCTCCACCCACCGATTAGACCGTCACGGGTCGTTCGGCTCGAGGAAGTAGGTCTCAAGCGTCCCTTTCCCCTTGACGTTCATCGTGCCTCGCTCTTCGAAGCGGTAGCGAGAGGGGGCATTCTGCTTCAGGATCTCCCGGGTGGAGGGCGTCACCTGAATCTTCCCGGGCTTCCCTTGGCTCTCCATACGACTGCCGACGTTCACCGTGTCCCCCCAGACGTCGTAGACGAACTTGTCGGTGCCGATCACGCCCGCGACCAGGGGGCCGGAGTTTAACCCGATCCGGATCTCGAAGGGCTCCTCGTTCCTTCGGATGTACTTCTCAGTCTCATCACGAAGCGCGAAAGCCAGCTCGGCGGCCTCCCGGGCATGGTTCGGATGCGGGTCCGGGACGCCGGCAACCACGAAATACTCATCCCCGATCGTTTTGATCTTCTCCACGTCAAACTCCTCAATCACACCATCGAAGCTGGAGATGATGTCGTCGAGCAGCATGACCAGGCTCGACGGATCCATGCGGTCGGCCAGCGGCGTAAACTCAACGAGGTCCGCGAACAGGACCGTCGCCCCGTCGTAGCCCCGGGCGATTAAGTCATTCTCATCCTTGAGCTGACCGGCGACGCCCTCGGGAAGAATGTTAAGCAGCAGCCGTTCGGAACGCTTTCGCTCCTGGTCGAGGTCATACCCCCGGAAAAAGGATCGACGAAAGATATTGTGGATCAGCTGGCCGGCCACGATGGAGGCAATCACCGCGATGACGAGAATCTCCACGGTCGATCCGAGGTAGGGGTACTGGAGGTACTCCGGGCGGGCCCCGAAATACCCCACCATGCAGGACACCACGAACCCCACCGTCCAGAGCGCACGGTCGCGGAGGTTCAAATCGACGCCCACCGTCGTCAGCAGCGGCACCAGGAAGGGCCAGTCGAAGGCGAACGTCTCCATCCCGCCGACGTCCGAAATCAGGTATCCCCCGACAGCCAGGGCCCCGCATACCCCCATCGCCGTGACGTGGGACGGGGCGCTCCGAAACGGTTCCCACCGCACGAACCCGTAGATGAAGACCGCCGACCACAGCACGAGCAGGACCCGAATTTTGGTGGTGATCCAGAGGACGGTCCCGTCGAACGCAAGGAAATCGGTGATCCAGAACAGGCCCATCACCGACAGAATGCCGCTCCAGCCGGCGATGGCGAGCTGGATGGCCTCCCGGCGGGCGTATTCTTCGAATTCCTTTTCCTCGTCGGGTGGACGGCTGGGCGGGACCACGTAGGATCGGTAAAACTCCGACTCGACGAAGCCCTCGATCAGACGACGAACCGTCCGAAGCGGATGCCGCAGGAAAGACGAGAAGGAGACGGGGCCGTCCGTCACCGAAATTCCATCCCCGCCTTCACGAACTTCTTGTCCACGTGCTTCTTCCAGACCACTTCGGCCTCACGAGTATCCTCGTTTCCGATGGACACCTCGAAGGTGCAGCCCTGCGGAAAATCGAAAAACTCCCGCTGAAAGACCGCCGCGCAGCCCCCCTCGGAGATATCCCGGACCAGCCCGATCAGCTGACTGTCACGATCGGCCTCCGAAGGACGGATGACGATGAGGGAATTGCGCTCGGGATCGTAGCGAATCGAGGCCCGCTGATTGTCAGTTTCCATGGAGGATCCCATCACACGACGACCTGAACTCGACAGCGAAGCAAACACGAACCAAACGGACGAACTCCATTATAAGGTAAGACCCTTTCACTTGAATTCACCCTCCACCGGGGTCGGGACGGCCCGCAGCGTCCGCTCGGGTTCGAGGGTAACCGCCACGTTCTGGCCCGGATCCCGGTCCGGATGAACGTGGTCCAGACGGTACTGCCGGGCCACCTCGCTGACCACGATCCGAAGCTCCATTCGGGCCAGCTCCCGGCCGGTGCAGATACGTCGACCGCCACCGAATGGAAAATAAGCAAACCGCGGCTTCTTCTCCCGCTCGGGCGCGAAACGCTCGGGGTCGAAACGGCCCGGCCGGGACCACAGGCCGGGATGACGGTGTGACACGATCGGACTCGTGATCATGAAGCTCCCTTCAGGAATTGGATGCCCGTCCAGGACGTCGTCCTCCAGGGCCTGTCGGCCCATCAGGGGTACGGGCGGATAGTAACGAAGGGATTCCTGGATAACCTGGTTCGTATAGGTCAGGGACTCGTAGGTTTCCCGATCGAACTCGTCCGGCATGGGATGTTCACGGGCCTCGCGGTGCACACGCTCGCGCACGCCAGGATGGTGGGAAAGAAGCCACCAGGTCCAGTTGAGGGCGTTGGCCGTCGTTTCGTGCCCGGCCACAAAAAACGTCATGACCTCGTCGCGGATCTGCCGGGTGTTCATGGCTTCCCCCGTTTCCTCGTCCTCGGCCAGCATCAGCATCGACAGAAAGTCCTCGTAC
>CAZEBV010000100.1:0-8927 GCA_964510695.1 uncultured bacterium | reverse complement strand
TCTTCGCCTCACCTACGTCACCAACACCGGGGGTGCATGGGGGCTGATGGCGGGGTTCCGGCCGCTGTTTGTGGCCGTGGGGGCCGCGGTGAGCGCCGGGTGCGTCTGGTTCATCGAGACCCACCCCGGCCGCCGGATGCGCCTGGCGGTGGCGCTGCTGCTGGGGGGCAGCCTCGGGAACACCCTGGATCGTTTGTTCCGGCCATCCGGGGTGGTGGATTTCGTGGACCTGGGGATCTACGGCACCCGCTGGCCGACCTTCAACGTGGCGGACACGATCCTCGTGGCCGGGATCGGGCTGATCCTCTGGGAGCTGTACCGGGGCGAGGTGCTGTTCCCCCCCGAGGCCTCCCCCTCGGAGCCCGACGCCGGGCGATCCGGCCGGGGGGATGAACCCTCGTGACGGTTCAGCGGCTTGAGGCGCGCCGGGAGGAGCGCCTGGACAAGGTGCTCGCCGGCTCCCTGCCCTATTCCCGCACCCGGCTTCAGGCCTGGATCGAGGCGGGACGGGTCCGGGTGGACGAGGACACCGTCACCACCAAGAGCGAACGGGTGAACCCGGGTCAGCACGTCGAGGTGGACGTCCCCCCGCGTGAGACCCGCGAGGGGGTCGTGCCGGAATCGGGTTCCCTCGAGGTCGTCCACGAGGACGAGGCGTTTTTGGCCGTCGAGAAACCCTCCGGGACCCTCGTGCATCCGACCGCCTCGGAGCGGACGGGCACCCTCGTGAATCGACTGCTGTTCCATTACCCTGAACTGTCGGAGGTGGGGGAACCCCACCGGGCCGGGCTCGTGCACCGTCTTGATCGGCCCACCAGCGGCGTCCTGCTGGTGGCCCGGACCGAGTCCGCGCTGAGGACGCTCAAGGATCAGTTCCGACGCCGGCGGGTCAAAAAGACCTACCGGGCCGTCCTGGAGGGGGACCTTCGCGACGGGTCCGTGGAGGTGCAGGTTCCGCTGGGCCGTCATCCGGACAACCCGGTGCTTCGGCGGGCGGATCCCTCCGGGAAATACGCCCGGACCGAGATCGAGCGGGTCGGCGGGGACGGGACCCGCACGGCCGTTTACTGCTACCCTGAGACCGGCCGGACCCACCAGATCCGGATTCACGCCCGCTACATCGGGCATCCGGTCCTCGGGGACGCCAAGTACGGTTCGGGAGGGGATGAGCGTCTGATGCTGCACGCCGAGTCCCTCCGGTTCGAGCACCCCCGCACGTCCGAACCGATCACCGTGCGTTCGCCCCGTTCCGGGGAGGCGCTGCCGGTCTGGGAGGAACTGGTTTCCGGGTAGAGGGGCGGAATGACGGGGAAGGTCGAAGGCTGCTGTACGGTGGGGAACGCTCCCGACCGGCGCATGGTCCCATCACCAGGCACGACTAGGAGGCTCAGGATGCGTCCCGATGGCCGTTCGGCGGACGATCTGCGTGAGGTCACGATGGAACCGGGGTTCATCATTTACCCGGAGGGATCGGTGCTGATTTCCACCGGCCGCACGAAGGTTCTCTGCAACGCGTCGGTGGAGGACGGTCAGCCCCGTCACCTCTACAACACCGACCAGGGGTGGGTGACCGCGGAATACAACATGCTGCCCCGCTGCGCGCCCCACCGGCAGGTTCGTGAGGTCGTGCGCGGAAAACGGGGGGGACGAACCCACGAGATCCAGCGGTTCATCGGCCGGTCCCTCCGGGCGGTGGTCGAACTGGATCCACTCGGGCAGCGGACCATCTGGGTGGACTGCGACGTGCTGCAGGCCGACGGCGGCACCCGCACCGCGTCGCTGACCGGCGGCTACGTGGCGATGTGCATGGCGATCGATCATCTGTTGAGCAAGGACCGGATCGACCGCAACCCCGTGAAGGACACGCTGGCCGCCGTGAGTGTGGGGAAAGTGGACGAGGAACTCTTGCTGGACCTCAACTACGAGGAGGACAACCGCGCCGACGTGGACGTGAACGTCGTCATGACCGGGTCCGGGGAGTTCGCGGAGATCCAGGGCTCCGGCGAGGAGCACGTCTACGATCGGGAGGAGCTGGACGGGATCCTCGAGCTGGCCGAGGGCGGCATCCGAACGCTCATCGAGAAACAGAAGGAGACCCTCCGGGAGTGGGGAACCCTGTGAGCTTCCCCGTGAGCCGGAGGAGGATCCGACCGTGAAGGACCTTTTGATCGCCACCGGGAACCCCCACAAGTTCCGTGAGATGCGCGGTCCCCTGGAGGCGCTGGGGCTGCGTGTCCTCTCCCTGGAGGACGAGGGCATCACCCTGGAGGAGCCCGAGTCCGGGGACACCTACCGGGCGAACGCCCTCATCAAGGCCCGGGAGGCCCACCGCCGGACGGGCCATCCGTCCCTGGCCGACGACTCGGGGCTGGAGGTGGAGGCCCTGGGGGGTAACCCCGGCGTACACTCGGATCGCTGGATGGGTCCGCAGGCGACCGCGGCCGAGCAGAACGAACACCTGCTGGCCGAACTGGAGGGCCTGCCCTCCGAGGAGCGCTCCGCCCGCTACGTCTGCGAGATGGTGCTGGTGGACGGGGACGGCCTGCGCCACGCCAGCCGGGGGGAGATCCACGGGCGAATCGCGCTCGAACCCCGCGGGGAGGGTGGGTTCGGGTACGATCCGCTCTTCGAGGTCGGCGAGCGGGATTGGGACACCTTCGCGGAGCTCCCCGAGGACACCACGCCCGACATCAGCCCCCGCGCCCGGGCGCTCGACCGGATGCTCGAGACCCTCGAGCGAAGCGGTCGGGTGGATCCCTGACCCGGTCGGCGCGTTGTCCGCGGGGCGATCGGCTTTGTAGCCTGTGGTCGAAAGCTGGCCGAACACAGCCTGCCGCAGCGAGGTTCACACCATGCGTTCCAGCGAGATCCGCCGGCGTTTCCTGGACTTCTTCGAGGACCACGACCACACCGTCCGGGAGAGCGCCTCCCTGCTGCCCGCGGCCCCCGGCCTCCTGTTCAACATCGCCGGCATGGTCCCCTTCATCCCGTATTTCACCGGGGAGGACGAGCCGCCGGCTCCCCGGCTGACCACGTCCCAGAAATGCCTTCGGACCGAGGACATCGAACGGGTGGGCAGCACGAAGCGCCACCTGACCTTCTTCGAGTTGCTGGGGAACTTCCGCTTCGGCGACAACTTCACGCGGCGGGCCATCCGGCGGGCCTGGACCTTCATGACCGAGGAGATGGGGTTGGATAAAAAACGGCTCTGGGTGACCGTGTTCGGCGGCGACGAAGAACGCGGCCTGGAGCCCGACGAGGAGGCCGAAGAACTCTGGGTCGACGCGGCGGGGGTGCCCCCGGAGCGGGTGCTTCGCTTCGGCACGAAGGAGAATTTCTGGTCCATGGCGGAGACCGGCCCCTGCGGTCCGTGCAGCGAGATCCTCTACGACCAGCAGGGCGGGGCGACCCCCGAGGAGGCCGAGCGCCTCATCGGGGCCGAGGAGGACCGGGTGCTGGAGCTGTGGAACCTGGTGTTCATGCAGTTCAACCGGGACGAGTCGGGCGAGATGACCCCGCTGCCCGACAAAAACATCGACACCGGCCTGGGCCTGGAGCGCCTGGCGGCCGTGATGCAAAACGCCCACAGCAACTTCGACACCGACCTGTTTCGTCCGCTGATCGAGCGGACCCGGGAGCGGGCGGATTTGCCCCCGCTCGAGGCGGCCGAGTGGACGGAATACGACACGGGTCCCCCGCGGCGGATCCCGGAGTTTTCGGATCGGGGGATTACGGGGGATCAGGCCCGGGATCACCTGCGGGCCACCCGGATCGCGGCCGATCACGTGCGGGCGGCGAGCTTCCTGCTGGCCGAGGGCCTGCTGCCGGGCAACGAGGGACGGGGGTACGTCCTTCGGCGCCTGATTCGCCGCGCCCTGCGGTGGGGCCGCCGACTGGACCTGCACGAACCTTTCCTGCACGACCTGGTGCCGACCGTGGTGGACGTCATGGGGGAGCACTACGGCGAGCTGTCTGAGAATCAGGAACGCATCCGGGAGACGATGCGCGGCGAGGAGGAGCAGTTCCTTCGCACCCTGGAGGACGGCATGCAGAAGCTGCGCGTGCGGATTAAGGAGAAAAAGGACCAGCACGGGGACATCGTCCCCTCGCTGTCCGGCGAGGAGATTTTCGAGCTGTACGAGACGTACGGGTTCCCGATCGAAATCACCCAGGAGATCCTCGACGAGCGGGGGGTCGATTACGACGAGGACGAAATCGATCGGGCCCGCCAGGCCCACCGGGAGAAGTCCCGCTCCGAGATGGGCGAGGGCGGCGAGGATCTGACCGAGGGCCTCGCGGACGTCCCAGAGACCGACTTCGTGGGCTACGACGAACTGGAGGTCGAGGCGAGGATCGCGGCCCTGCTGGACGGGGAGGGTGAACCCGTCGAACACCTTCCGGCCGGCCGCAAGGGCTGCGTCGTCCTGGACCGCACGCCCTTCTACCCCGAGGGGGGTGGGCAGGTCGGGGACCGCGGCTCTATCGACGGGTTCGAGGTCGAGGACACCCAGTCCCACGGGGACCGGATCGTGCACCGGGGCAGCGCCTCCGAGGACCTGACCGTCGACGATGGGGTCGAGGCCCGCGTGGACGAACAGCCCCGTCGGGCCGCCATGCGCCACCACACCGCCACCCACCTTCTGCAGGCGGCGCTGCGTGACGAACTGGGGGATCAGGTGATGCAGGACGGCAGCCTGGTGGCTCCGGGAACCCTGCGGTTTGACTTCACCTACCCCGAGCCCGTCGACGGCGCCACCCTGGCCCGGGTGGAGGAGACGGTCAACGACTGGATCTACCGGGAACTTCCGATCCGGGCCGAGGTGGTGGAACGGGAGGAAGCCGATCGGCGCGGCGCGCTGGCCTTCTTCGGCGAACACTACGGCCAGCAGGTGCGCGTCGTGGAGATGGGGGACGTGAGCCTGGAGCTGTGCGGAGGGACCCACCTTGAGAACACCGAGGAGGTGGGGGTGTTCACCATCACCGACGAAACCTCCGTGGCCGCCGGCGTCCGGCGGATTCAGGCTCTGGCGGGGGAGCCCGCCTACCGCCACCTGGAAGGCCAGCGGGACCGGCTCCGCGAGATCGTCGGCCGCCTGGGCGTGCAGCGCCCCGAGGACGCCCCGCGCCGCATCGAGGAGATGCAGCGCCGCCTGGAGGAATACGGGGACGAGCTGGAACGACTGCGTCAGCGCGAGGGGTCCCGCCGGGCCGAACGGCTGGCCGAGGAGGCGGAGGTGATCGAGGGACTGGCCGTGGTCGCCGAGCACTTCGAGGGGATGGCCGAGGACACCCTGGAGTCCATGCTGGACGAGGTGCGCGACCGGCTGGACCGCGGCGTGGTGCTGTTCGTGAACGAGGACGGCGAGTCCGTGCAGCTGATGCTCGGCGTCAGTCAGGACGCCGCCGACGAGGTGCACGCCGGGGACTGGGTGGGGGAACTGGGAGAGATGCTGGGCGGGGGCGGGGGCGGCCGGCCGGACTTCGCCCGGGCCGGCGGGTCCGACCCCGGGCGAATTCACGAGGTCCTCGATCGGTTCCGTACGATGGTGCGGGAGCGAGATGCCGCGGTACCTGGGGATTGATCCGGGGGGGCGGCGCGTCGGGCTCGCGCTCTCCGACGACACCGGGACGCTGGCCTCCCCCCTGGAGGTCGTCGACCGGGAGGAGCAGGACCTGAGCGAACGTCTCCGGGCGGTTCAGGAGGAGCACGACGTCGACCGGGTCGTGGTGGGTTACCCGGTTCCGCTTCGCACCGACGAGAACGAGCGGACGCGGCAGGTCGACCGGTTCATCGAGCGGTTCGTGGAACCGCTGCCCGTCGAACACACGGTCGTTTCCGAACGGTATTCGACCGCCGAGGCCGACGAGCTTCGGCGCCAGCGCGGCGCCGGAGGTGAGGCCGGGGACGACGAGGCTGCGGCCCTGATCCTCAGGCGATACCTCGAGCGGCGCCGACGCGAGGACGCCGACGACGGGAACTGACGTCGAGGGGGGGCGAGGAACCATGTCCCAGGATCGGTCCGGCGTCCACCTGCTGGTGGGCGCCGCGGGTTTTTTCCTGCTGATGGGCCTCGTGCTGCACGGACTGCTCTCCTGGCCGCTTCCCCTCCAGGAACCCGTGGTGGTGACGATCGAGAGGGGGATGACGGGCCAGCAGATCGGGGAACGGCTCCGGGAGAAAGGGGTCATCCGGTTCAGCTCCCTGTTCAGGATCACCCTCTGGCTGATGAACGCCGAGGATTCCCTGCGGGAGGGCACGGTCCGGTTTCATCCGAGGCTTTCACGCCTCGAGCTGATCCGCGCCCTCCAGAGCCGCAGCCCGCTGCTGGTCGAGGTGCGCATCCTGGAAGGGTGGCCCTCCTGGCGGATCTTCACGGAGCTGTCCCGCCGGCTGGACATGCCCCGGGAACCCTTCCAGGAGCTGTTCGGGGACAAGGAATTCCTCAATTCGCTCAACGTGGCGGCGAAGTCCCTCGAGGGCTACCTGTTTCCTGAGACCTACTACGTGTCCCGGTCGGCCGACCATCGCGAGGTGCTTCGCCAGATGGTCGAGCGGTTCCACGAGGTGGCCCGGGAACTGTCCCTCGAGCGGCGGGCGAAAAAACAGGGGCTGAGCCTCGACGAGGCCGTGCGGCTGGCGTCGTTGATCGAGCGGGAGGCGCGGCTTGACGAGGAGCGTCCCCTGGTGAGCGCCGTTTTCCACAACCGGCTGGATCGCGGCTGGCCGCTGCAGGCCGACCCCACGCTGCTCTACGGGGCGGGCGACTTCCAGCGAAACATCGGCTACGACCTGCTTCGAACGGACGGGCCCTACAACACTTACACGAGGGACGGCTTACCGCCCGGTCCGATCTGCAGCCCGGGCCGGGCCAGCCTGGAGGCCAGCGTCGACCCGGCGGACAGCGAGTACATGTTCTTCGTGTCGAAGGGGGACGGCAGCCACGTCTTCAGCCGCACGCGGGCCAACCATCGGAAGGCGGTGGAGCGCTACCAGAAGTGACGGGGAGGGCCTCAGGGGCCCTCCGGGGGGAGCAGGTCCACGTCGGAGTTTCGAGCCAGCTCGACGAGCTTCTCGTCGGTGCGCCGAAGGCGGTAGGCGAGCACGCGAAGGATCGCGTCGTAGATTTTGAAGGCCACCGCGGGGTGGTTCTTGAGCAGCTGCTCGAACCCGGAGCGTTCGACCTCGTACAGGTCCGTGTCCCGGGTCGCCACCGCCGTAGAGGATCGGTTGTCGTCCGTGATGAAGGACATCTCACCGAGCAGGTTGCCCTCCCCGAGTTTGACGAGGGGCGTGGGCTCCTCGGTGCCGGGGTCCAGGGACTTGCTGATCTGGACCTCCCCCTTCCGGAGGATGTAGAAACTGTTGGCCGGCTGGTTCCCTTCGAAGATGGTGTCTCCTTCCTCGACGCTGAGGGGTTTGAAGAAATCGGTCAGGACATCGATATCCCGGTCCTCCAGCTTGTCGAGGAGTTCGTCGAAGGTGGGTCCGGGTTCCGACAGCGAAATCTGAGAAGGAGCCACGAGGCTCACCGTCCTTGATAGGGGAAGTAGAGTCCGTATTCTTTATAAGTCCTGCACAAGAGGTTGACAACCCCGGTGGTTCGTCGGGGTCCGTCCTTTTCCTCCCTTTCATTTCGGGGGAATAAAGTCCCGTCAGCTCCGTTTATAGTAGTGGACGTCAGACCATCCGTCCCTGTCCCCTACGATGGTGTTTCGTCCCACGAGTGGACCACCTAAACCATCTTACCAGCGATGGAGCGAAAACGGATGAACGAAGCCACCGAACAGGACCTTCAGGAGGAACGGGACGAGTCCGGGGCTTCCCCGGCCGAGTCGGGGGGATCGGACGTCTCGGAGGAGGACGAGACCCCCGAGGAGACCATCGAACGCCTGCGCGAAGAAAAAGAGGAATTCCGTGAGAAATACCTGCGGAAGGTCGCCGACGTCGAGAACCTCCGCAAACGAAAAGAGGAGGAGCTGCGCCAGCAGCGCAAATACGCTCACCGTGAACTTCTGGAGGATCTCCTCGAGGTGCAGGACAACTTCGAGCGGGCGCTGAAATCGATGGAGTTCGAGAACGAGGACGTGCGCGAGGGCAGCGAAATGATCCACCGGCAGCTCGAGGAGCTGCTGGAACGCTACGACGTCGAACCGATGCGCGCCGAGGGGGAACCCTTCGATCCGCACCGCCATGAGGGCATGATGCAGGAGGAACGGGAGGACCTGGATCGCTCCGAGGTCCTCGAGGTCTTCAAGGAGGGCTACGTCTACCACGATCGGGTGCTGCGTCCGGCCCGCGTCAAGGTGGGGGTCCCTCCCTCGGAGGACGCCGGGGAGGACGACGAGCCCGAGGAGGAATGAGGCCTAGACATTACGCGTGAGTGACCCGACGCGGCGTCGCCGCGTCGAATCGATGAAATGTTCGACCCCGTTTCGGGGTTTAAAAGGATGAATCCCGTTAATTTTCACGGAGGTGCCGAGACATGGTTGAAAAATCGGAAGAGCAGGTGGAGCCTGACGAGGCGTCCGACGTCGAGGGTCCGATCGTAGGGATCGACCTGGGCACGACGAACAGCGTCGTCGCCGTTTACGAGGGCGGCGAGGCCAAGGTCGTTCAGAACGCCGAGGGCGACAACACCACGCCGTCCGTGGTGGCCTTCAGCGACGAGGGGGAGAAGCTCGTCGGAGCCCCCGCCAAACGGCAGGCCGTCACGAACAGCGAGAACACCGTGCAGTCCATCAAACGCCACATGGGCGAGGAGCACACCGTCACCCTTCAGGGTGAGGACTACACGCCCGAACAGATCAGCGCGTTCATCCTGCAGAAGCTGAAGCAGGACGCCGAGGACTACCTCGGCCAGGAGGTCAAGCGGGCCGTCATCACGGTGCCCGCCTACTTCAACGACGCCCAGCGCCAGGCCACGAAG
>CAZEBV010000099.1:2728-8980 GCA_964510695.1 uncultured bacterium | reverse complement strand
GGTCTCGAATCCGCCGTCCGATCGGATGGTACACGACCTCCAGGTCGGGCACGGAGGTCCCCAGGGTCCGGCTGATGACGTCGTCCAGGTCGTGGCTTCGATCCGGGTCCACCAGGTAGGAGGCCAGGCGAAGGTCGAACCCGAGTCGGGGCCTCGGGGTCCCAAGGCCCGCCCGAAGCCCCACGACCTGCAGGGTCTTCAGGTCGTAAAAACGGGTGTTCGCTGACTCCAGGGCGTCCGACAGACGAGCGAACTGCTCCTCCGTGAGGTCATCGACCTCGAGTTCGAGCACCCCGGTCTCCTCCCCGCTGCACAGAACGAGGTGAAGCCGGTCGGTCTCCATGGCCGAACCGTCCACGAACGGGTACCCGTGGAGGGTTCCCTCCGTCAGCAGCGGATCCTCGCCGCTTCCCAGGGCGTCGAGCGACACCGCCCGGGGGGAGACCGACACGTCGTCCCAACCGGGCTGATGATCGAGCGAACGGGCGAGATCCTCGCGGATCGAGCGGAAGTTAAGCTCCCGGCAGAACGGAATCAGACGCTCCGCGGGAAGCCCCTCGAACCGGGCCTCCTCCAGGTCGATCGGAAGCGGGGCGTCCGTCCGCAGCACCACCAGGTGCTTGCTGTCACGGATCTGCTCGGCCCCCTCCCGCACCGCCTCGGCGAGCCGGTCGGAGACAACCTCCGAGATCCGTTCAGGCTGTTCGAGCATCGATTCGACGGAGTCGAAGGCCTCCAGCAGGCGGCCCGCGTAGGTCGGGCCGATCCCCTCGACCCCGGGGATGTTATCGACGTCGTCGCCCACCAGGGCCAGGTAATCGGGCACCTTCTTCGGGGGGACGCCCAACTCGTCACGCACGTCCTCCGCGTCGAGCATCTCGACGTCACTCAGGCCCTGCTTCTGTTTGAGGATCCGCACGCCGTCCCCGGCGAGCTGGAAGTTGTCCTTGTCGTTGCTGACGATGACGACCTCCCGGTCGACGTCGGACTCGCGGTGCCAGTGTTCGACCGCCGAAGCCAGAAGGTCATCGCACTCGAAACCGGGTTCGAGGAGAACCGGCACGTTCATCAGGTCGAACATTCGTTTGATCCGGGGGATCTGGGCCCGAAGTTCCTCGGGCATTTCGGGGCGTTCGAGCTTGTAGTCCTCGTAGAATTCGTGCCGGAACGTCGGCTCCTCGGAGTCCAGCGCACAGACCAGGTAGTCCGGGTCGTATTCCTCGATCAGGGTGAGCAGGGTTCGAAGCAGCCCGTAGATGGCCCCCGTGGGCTGACCGCGTGAGTCCCGCAGGTTCGCCCGGGCCATGGCGTGGTGGGAACGATAGATCAGGTAGTGACCGTCCAGCAGAAAAACTTGCTCCATGATCCACTCCTCACTCTCCCGGTCCGGGGGGTACGGGGGCCAACACGGTTCCCGCCTTCGGTTCCCCCTGTCAACCTTATAAGTTGTTGGGCGATTTTCACGGAGGACACGCACCCGCGAGTTTCCACGGAAGGGACGAGCCGCCATGATGTCGTATCTTCGGGACAAGGCCAAATACCTTCGGGAACCTTATCGACTCCGGGTTCACGTGGGCTACGGGCTTCTGCTCTGGTTCACCGCCACCGCCCGCCCCCGCCCCACCCCGTTCCTCGTCGGATCCGGGATGATCGTGCTGGGCATCCTGATCCGGGCATGGGCCTCCGGCATCGTCCAGAAGGACGAGCAGCTCGCCACCGAGGGCCCCTACTCACTGTGTCGTGACCCGCTGTACGTGGGGAACTTCCTCATCGGATTCGGGTTCACGGCGGTGAACGGCCAGCTGTGGAGCGCCGGGGTTCTGGTGCTGTACCTTCTTCTCTTCTACCCCCCGACCCTCCGGAAGGAAACCCGAAAGATGCGGGAGTTCTTCGGGGAGGCGTTCGAACAATACCGCCGGGAGGTGCCCCGGTTCTGGCCCCGCCTTACGCCCTACCGAACGCTCGGAGGCTGGAGTTTCCGGCAGTATTTCCTCGAGAACAAGGACTACGTGAACGAAGGGGCCGTGCTGCTGTGCTGGCTGTACACCGTCTACCTCTACCTGGGGGGCTGAACCCCTACCAGTCCCCGAGGTAGTCGCGGCGGAACCGATCCAGGCGTTCCAGCAGCACCGGGGACGCCAGGCGTCGGTGGTCCCGCTCCTCCATCAGGTCGGGTCGGAATCGCCGTTTGAGCTTCGAGACGGCGTTCTGATCCATGCGGTAGAACTGTCGGTAGAGGAAGTCCCCGAGGGGCCCCAGCCGGCTCGACTCCCGGAAGTGGGTGCCAAAATCCAGCAGGACCGGCGTGTCCTGCGGCGTCGCCAGGACGTTCTCCCGTTTCTTGAGGTCCGAGTGCACGATGCCCCGGCGGTGGATTTCCTGCACCGCTCCCTCCAGTCGACGGTAAAATCGGGCCGGAAGTGCTTCCGGGTCACGCTCCCGGAGCGTGCGCCCCTCCCGGTACTCGATGGCGATCGTGGTCGCGTCGGGATACCCCAGGAGGGACGGAACCTCCTCCATGGGCTCCAGGTGACGCAGCGCCCGGGCCTCCCGCCGGAGGAGGACAATCTCGAGTCGACGTAAAAGAGGCACCCCGGGATGCAGCACCGACTTCAGGACCGCCCGGCGACCGTCGTAGGTGCCCAGGGTCGTTTCGGCCTGATACCCTTTGCCGAGCGTCTGGTTCGTCCCGTCCCGGTTCGACGCGCCTTCGGGAGCGGGGGGGTTGTCCGTCACGGCGTACGTTCAGCCGAAGGCGGTGCGCAGTTCGTCGACCTGGTGTTCGTAGAGCTGACGGTAGGTCGGCGAACCGTCCAGCAGATCCTCGTGTTTCCCCACGGCCTCCAGCTCGTGATCGCTCAGCACGGCGATACGATCGGCGAACTGCACCGTGGCCAGGGCGTGGGAGATCGTCACCAGGGTCATGTCCCGGGGAAGCTTCTCGATGGCCTGCAGGATCAGTCTTTCCGAGCGGGAATCAACGTCCGAGGTGGCCTCGTCCAGCACCAGAATCTCCGGGTGCCCCACCAGGGCGCGGGCGAGGGAGATCCGCTGGCGTTCCCCGCCGGAGAGCCTCACCCCCTGCTCCCCGATCACGGTGTCGAAACCCTCGGGCAGCTGCTCCACGAACGATTCCGCCTCCGCGCGGCGGGCCGCCTCCCGTACCGCCTCCCGGTCGATCCCCTCCCGACCGTAGCGGATGTTCTCGGCGACGGACCGGTCGAAGAGCACGGTGTGCTGGGTGACCAGCCCGAACAGACGTCGGTAGGGGGCGAGACGGTACTCGGGCAGCGGATGACCGTCCAGTTTCACGGCCCCCGAGGTGGGATCGAAGAAGCGCAGAAGCAGGTCCGTGAAGGTGGATTTCCCGGCTCCGCTGGGGCCCACCACCGCGAGCGTCTCCCCTTTCTCAAGCGTGAGGTTCAAGTCCTCGAGGGCGCATTCCTCGAACCCCGGGTAGCGGTAGCTGACATCGTCGAACTCGAGGGCCCGGCTGAACGTCGGTTCCCGATCACCCTCCGGCAGTTCGGTCAGCACCTCCCGGGTCTCCTCCAGCACCTGAGCCAGCCGTTCGGCCGCGCCCCGGGAGGTCTGTATCTTCTCGTTCACGCCGGACAGTTTGCGGATGGACTTGTAGAGCCAGGGCAGGGACACCAGGAAGGTCCCCAGGGCGGCCCGGCTCAAATACCCCTGGATGATCAGCTGCACCGCGGCATACAGCACCCCGAACCCGAGCAGGGAGATCACCAGGTGCATCGCCGGCCTGAGGGCACTGTCGGCGACGATCTTCCGGCGCCTCTTGCGGAAGAACTTCTGGTTCTCGTCCCGGAAGTCTTCGATCTCCTCGTCCTCCCGGGCCGCGGACTTGACCAGTTTGATGCCGGCGAAGCGCTCCTGGATGCGGCTCAGCAGTGAACCCATGACGTCCTGCGAGGCCCGGCTGTAGCGCTTGATGCGGTTGCCCACGCGATAGATGGCCCATCCACACAGCGGGACGACCAGAAAGAACAGCGAGAGAAGCGGGGCGAAGTACGTCACCAGGCCCACCGCGAGGATCAATTCGAGGGGGGCCTGCACGAGATCCCGAAGCCCCACGCGGATCGAGTTTTTGATCTGAGCGATGTCCGACGAGAGCCGACTCATGAGGTCGCCGACGTTGTGCTGCTCGAAGTAGGTCACCGGGCGCCGAATAAGGCGGGCGTACAGGTGGTCCCTGAGGTCCCGACCCACCTGGATCGAGACGTATCGCATCACGAACAACCTGATAAAATCACTCAGGACCCGAACGATCACCAGACCCACCGCCAGCAGAATGACACGGTTCAGGATCTCGGCGGTGGAACCCCGGGCGACGACCCACTCGCTCCCCCCCGGAAGGAGGAAGGGAACCGAGGGAACCGAGAGCGTGAACTGCTGGTTGAGGGTGCCGGCCTCCATCTGCTGGAACAGCTCGTGGGCCACGTAGATCACGGCTCCGGTGTTCGTGAGGCTGAACAGAATCATCCCCACGAACGCCAGCAGGAGATACCCGCGGTAAGGGTACAAAAAGTCCCACAGCCACCGGAGGAAATCACGGGTGCTGTCCACGGTTCTCACGCCTCCGTTCGTACGCGGGTTCCACTGGGATGGGGCCTCAGGGGGTTACTTCAGAACCTATCAGCATACCAGTTGAGACCATGATGCACGACAACATCACGCCGGGCCACCGGCAGCCGATCAACTCTCCAGGGAGGCCCTCTCGTGGCTGAATCGCCCGACCTCACGGCTGACCGTCCCGGGTCTTCCACGCCCAATTACCGCACCATGCGGAACCTGTCGAGGCTGCCGACAGCCTCCCCCCAGGGAACCGCCCCCCTGGGGAAACACGATCGGGTCCTGCTCGTTCGGCTGAGCGCCATCGGGGACGTCGTGCGGGCCCTCCCGGTCGTAAGCTACCTGCGCTCCGGAGGGTTCGAGGGATCCCTGGGCTGGGCCGTCCAGCCTCCCTGTGACGAGCTGCTTCGGGCCTGGCCCGGGGTCGACCGGGTCCACCGCCTCGACCGGGAGCGATGGTGGGCTCATCCCGTGCGCCTCTCGCAGCAGCTTCGGGCGGTTCGGGGCGGCGGGTACGACTGGTGCTTCGATCTGCACGGCCTGCTGAAAAGCGCCGCCGTGAGCCTGGCCAGCGGCGCCGAGCGTCGGGTGGGGTTTCACGCGAACAACGCGAAGGAATTCAACCACCGCCTGCAGACCACCACCATCCAGCCCCTTCCCGACGAACTGCCGCGGATCCTCAAGTACCTCCAGCTCGTAAGGGCCTTCTTCCCGAGCGGCGAGGTCAAACGCTCCCGACTCCGGCCGGATCCGCCCGATTTCGAGCCCTCGACGGACGCCCTCGAGCGGGCGGGCCGGACCCGGCCGATTCTCATGCATCCGCGCACCAGCCACGATCGCTACGGTCGCCGCAAGGAATGGGGGGTCGAGAACTTCCGTTCCCTGATCGACCGGCTGCGTGAAACCCACACCCAGCACGACGTCCTGATCACCTGGGGGCCCGGCGAACGGCCGACCGCCCGGCGAATCGCGGAGGGCTACCCGGACGCGGTCCGCGCCGCCCCCCGGACCGACACCCTGATCGACCTGTGCTACCTCATCGAGCGAGCCTCGCTGGTGGTCAGCGGGGACACCGCCCCCTGTCACCTCAGCGACGTGCTGGGCACGCCGCTCGTGGCCCTGTTCGGGGGATCGGATCACCGGGTGAGCGGCCCCCTGCTGACCGATTACCGACTGATCACGACCCGGGACGACGAATCGGGAACCGCGGACATTCCGGTCGAGCGCGTTCTGCGGGCGGTGAGGGACCTGCTGTCGACCCCCTCGAACGCCTCCTGATACCCGGTCGATCCGGGCGGGTCAGCCGTTCTGGGTCTCCGGCCTTTCGACCCCCGATACATCTCCGACCGTACCTTCGACTCACGACGCCGGACGCTCTCGTCCTTCCTCCCCCTCGACGGGGGAGGATCGAGGTGGGGGTGAGCGGGTTCTCCGTATGGATGGTTCCCGACCTCGGGGTCCTCGACGTCGTTTTTTTCGTCCTCCCTCGACCCTCCTGCCTGGCCCGGACGACTCGCTCCCTACAGGTCCCCCCGAGCGACCCGTTCGTAGAGGGCCTCCTTCTCCCCCCGCACCTCCAGCAGACGGTCGAGGGCCTCCCGCACGGCCCCCTCCCCTCCGGCCGAGCGCGTGATGACGTCACACTCCCGCCGCACCTCC
>CAZEBV010000099.1:0-2718 GCA_964510695.1 uncultured bacterium | reverse complement strand
GGGGGCGATGGACAGCCCCACCCGACGCAGGACCGGCAGATCCTGCACGTCGTCGGCCATGTAGGCCATCACTTCTGGGGACCCCCCGGTGTCCTCGACGATTCGTTCGAGAGTCTCCCCCTTGTCGTCGGACCCCTGCCAGACGTGCTCGAGCCCCAGTTCGTCGGCCCGTCGGGCCACGACCGCCGATTGCCGGCCGGTGAGGATGCCCACCTCGAGGCCGGCCTTTCGGGCCAGGACGATCCCCATTCCGTCCTGGACGTCGAACCGCTTGGCCTCCCGGTCGTCATCGATCAGGATCAGTCCGCCGTCCGTCAGAACACCGTCCACGTCCAGAAGCACCAGCTGGAGCCGCCGGATCACGTCCAGCACGTCATCGGTCAGGTCCATCCTGTTTCGCCCCCGTCAACAAGGTGATCTCGGATCCCGCCTCCCGGCCGACCCCGGAGATGCTCCGCCCGTCCCGATGGGTCCCTCCTCCCGGGACCAGCGTGGGACGGCGTCCCCGGACGTCGACCGTTCTCCCATGAAACGGCCTGTATTATAATCCGCGGTCCGGGGCCGGGCATACACGGGCCGCAGGGTACCACCGTCGTCTCTTCGAGGATCCGATCCCTCCGAAAAGGACTCGTCCCATGGGTAACCAGGCACGGGCGTCCGAAAAACCCTCCGGACCCGAAACCCGGGCGGATCGATCCGACGTGCCGCTGTCGGTCTGCGTGATCACTTTGAACGAGGAGGACAACATCCGCCGCTGTCTGTCCAGCGTGCAGTGGGCGGACGAGATCGTGGTGGTGGATTCCGGCAGTGACGACCGCACCCGTGGGATCGCCGAGGCAATGGGAGCCCGGGTCCTGCACCACGAGTGGCCCGGACACCGGGAACAAAAACAGTACGCCACGGACCGGGCGTCCCACGACTGGGTTCTTTCGCTGGACGCCGACGAAAAACTCGACGACGAACTCGCCCGCTCGGTCCGGTCGGTCTTTGAGGGATCCCCCCCCGACCCCGGCGTCTGCTTCGAGGTCAATCGCCTGGCGGAATACCTCGGCGAGTGGATGTATCACGGAAGCTGGCACCCCGACTGGATCGTCCGCCTCTTCAACCGCACCCGCACGGAGTGGGGCGGCCGCAACCCCCACGACCGGGTGCTTCCGGCGGCGGAGGTCCGCCGCCTGGACGGGCTCTTACTGCACTGGCCCTACGAGGACATCAGCGATCACATCGATCACATCAACGACTACACGACCATCATGGCCCGGGAACTCGACGACGAGGGGGTTACGGGTGGACCCCTCAGGGGACTTTTGCACGGGGCCGCCGCCTGGTTCAAGGATTACCTCCTCAAGGGGGGATTCCGGGGCGGTCGGACGGGCCTTTTGAACTCGATCCTGCACGCGTTTTATACCACCATGAAATACGTCAAACTCTGGGAACGACAGCAGGACTTCGAGGCGGATGATCCGGACCCCCCCTCCCAGGATGCCTCGGGATGAAGGTCCTGCACGTCGATTCCGGGGCGGTCTGGCGGGGCGGGCAGGCCCAGGTGTTTCACCTGGCTCAACATCTCGCCTCGGAATCGGCGACCCAGCATCTGCTGGCCAAACAGGACTCGGAGCTGCACCGCCGAGCCCGCGAGGATCCCTCGTATCGTCCCCGTGTTCACGGTCACCCGATCCGGGGGGAGTGGGACGTAACCGCCTACCGGCATGTGCTTCGGCTGCACCACCGCCACGGGTTCGACGTGATCCACCCGAACGACCCTCACGCTCACGCCGTGGCCTGGGGGGCTTCCTTCCTGGGGAATCTTCCGCCGGTCGTCGTCACCCGTCGGCTGGAAAAACCGGTCGGAGAACACCTGCTGAGCCGCTGGAAGTACCGCTTCCCCGACGCCTTCGTGGCCATCTCCGGAAGCGTCCGACGGGCCCTCGAGGAGGGCGGGGTCCCCCCGGAGACCATCGAGGTCATCCCGGAAGGGGTCGACGTACGGGCGGCCCGGGACGCGGAACCCGCGTGGGGCATCGTCCGCGATGTGGGCCTCGACCCGGACCGACCGATCGTGGGGACGGTCGGCGCCCTGTGCGAACAAAAGGATCATGACACCTTCATCCGGGCGGCTCGACGGATCCGGAATGAACGGCCGGAAACACAGTTCCTCATCGCCGGCAAGGGGGAGCGGCGGGCAGAACTGAGGAACCTGATCGAGGAACTGGACCTGGCGGGCACCTGCGTGCTGGCGGGGTTCCACGAGGATATCTTCGGCCTGATCAAAACGTTCGACCTGTTCGTGCTGACGTCCGTGTACGAGGGCCTCTGCAGCACATTGCTTCAGGTGATGGCCTGCGGGGTTCCCGTGCTCGCCACGGCCGTCGGCGTCGTGCCGGACGTGGTCGAGGACGGGGTCACCGGAGAGCTGGTCCCCCCCCGAAGCCCCGCCGACGTCGCCTCGTCGGCGCTTGCCTTGTTGGACGACCCTGAATCATGCGAGGGCTACGTGAACCAGGCCCGCCAGTCGGTGGCGAGCTACGATCACGCTCAAATTGCCGAACAATACCATGAATACTTTGGCCGGGTCCCTTGATCGGCTGGCCCTGACGACGAGCCGAACCGATGAAGGGCCTCCCCATGGCAAACCACAACCAGTCCCGTTAAAACCATTCGGGCACGTTTGTCCTATCGAGGGCCAACCTTCGTCTCCGGGTTCGATAACTCTCCCCT
>CAZEBV010000098.1:7474-9037 GCA_964510695.1 uncultured bacterium | reverse complement strand
AGATCCTCGACGGCCGAGGAAAGCTCCCCCTCGAGCTGACGGGCCGAGGCCTTCAGGGCGGCTTCGGAACGGGCGGCGATCAGGGAGGCCACGGCGTCGGCCTGAGCCAGGTCGAGTTTGTCGTTTTCGAAGGCTCGACGGGTGAACTCCCCGGGTTCGGCGAGCCGAACGTCCGGCTGGTCCAGCAGGGCGTCCAGCAGCGTCTTCAGAAGCAGGGGGCTTCCGTGGCAGGAGATTTCGACCACGTCCTCCCCCGTGTAGGAACGGGGGGCGGGGAAGAGGGTCACCAGGCCCCGGTCGAGCGGCTGATCGTCGTCGGGCCGGGCCAGGGGACGAAGGTGGGCCCGTCGGGGTTCTGGGTTCCCGAGGGGTTCCGCCAGGATCCCCTCGAGGGCCGACCACGAGGCCGGACCGCTCAATCGTAGAACGCCGATTCCCCCTTCCCCGGACGGGGTGGCCACGGCCGCGATCGTGTCGTCGACATCGGACATGGAGGGCAACCCCCGAGGGTGGTGGTTCGGGGTTCGAGGCGGGACGGAACCACTACCAGTCTACCACATCGGGGAGCGGGTCGAGACTCAGACGCCCTCCTGCTCCATGGAACGGTTGATCAGCCAGTACTGTCCGACCGTCGCGGCGGAGTTCGTCATCCAGTACAGCACCAGTCCCACCGGGAAGTTCATGAACAAAAAGACGAACATGATCGGCATGAAGTAGACCATCATCTGCTGCTGCTGACCCATCGTGCCGCCCCCGGTGGCGGTCATGGTGTAGCGCTGCTGGAAGAACATCAGCACCCCCATCAGCACGGGCAGCACGTAGTAGGGGTCCGGGGCCGAGAGGTCGGTGACCCAGAGGGCGAAAGTGGCACCCCGCAGTTCGATGCTGTATTCGAGCATGCGATACAGCGCGATGAAGATCGGAAGCTGCAGTAGCATGGGAAGACAGCCGCCCACCGGGTTGACGTTGTGCTCCTGGTAGAACTCCATCAGCTTTTCGTTCATCTTCTCCCGGTCGTCCTCGTATTTCTCCTGGATCTCCTTCATCTTGGGCTGCAGTTCCTTCATCCGCTGCATGCTGACCAGCCCCTTCTTGGTCAGGGGGTACAGGATCACCTTGATCAGCACGCTGAGCAGGATGATGGCGATGCCGTAGTTGGGGATCACCATGTAAATCCACCGCAGGCCGATTAACAGGGGAAGGGTCAGGATGGTGAACCAGCCGTAGTTGAGCGTCGATTCCAGCCCCGAATGAAAGGACTGCAGGGTGCTGTACCGTTTGGGCCCCAAAAAGAGGCGGTGCCGGAAGGTCCGGGTCTCCCGGGGGGCCAGCTCGAAGTCCTCCCGGGCGGACCAGGCGGTGAAGGTGTCGCCCCCCTGTTCGGTGTTCAGAAACAGGGTGCGAAAGGGCGTTTCGGGGACCACGGCGGCGATGAAGTAGCGGTTCGAGACCGCCGACCACTCCACGGGTCCGGACACGGTGCTGTAGGGGGAGTCCTCGTCGTCTCCTCCCGTCAGGAAGCTGAAATACCCGCCTCCCTGCGGGGAGAGATACTCCATGGAG
>CAZEBV010000098.1:0-7464 GCA_964510695.1 uncultured bacterium | reverse complement strand
GTCTTCTCGGCCCGACCCTGTCCAAAGCCCGGGCCCCAGCGAAGCCCGGCCCCGGCCGGCGAGGCCACGGCGGGAAAGGACAGACCGTCGAATTGACGTCGCCGATCCCCCCGGTTGCGAAGCGAGATCGTCAATTCCAGCGTGTAGGGACCGTCGGATCGGAACCGGTACTGCTTCTCGACCACCACGTCCTGGGCGGTGACGTGCCGGAAGGTGAAGCTTCGGGTGTCCGCGGTTTCCATCAGCGTGTAATCCGCCCGCCTCAGCCCGGTTTCGGGGTACCGGACGTCGAAAACGAACCCGTTGCCCCCCTCCATCACGAGGTCCACGAGACGGTCCGGGACGTCCAGTCGATGCTGCCCCCGTACCCGGATGGAGGCCAGGTTTCCCCCGCGCCGGGAGAAGTGGCCCACCAGCTGCGGGGTTCGGAAGGGAATCGTGTCGGGCTGGTCGCCTTCGACGGGTTCGTCCGCGGACGGCGCCGGGATGGGTTCGGTGTCCGGGGAGGGGGAAGGTGAGGGAGGGGACTCCCGCGGGGTATCGGGTTCGGTGTCCCGCGTGACCGCGGCGGTCGTGTCACCGTCCGAGAGGTCGGCTTCCTCGGGGGGGGTCTCCTGAAAGTAGGAGAACAGGGTGACCACGAGAAGGGACAGCACAAGGGCCAGAAGCAGTCGTTTTTCCACGATACAGCGGCCTCCCGTTCCAGGAAGTCCCCCGACCCGGACGGGTTACAGTCCGGGGCGAAGGGTCACGGCCGATCCGTTGACGGTGCACGTCGGCGACCGGGGCGATCGTTCGGGTGGGACCAGTCGGACGAAGCGGCGGCAGGTATGGCGGAGAGGGGGGGATTCGAACCCCCGGTCCCCGGTCAGGGGGACGCTCGATTTCGAGTCGAGTGCCTTCGACCGGACTCGGCCACCTCTCCGTTTCTCGGCCCCGGTGCCCGGGTACGTCGACCGTGAACGAAGGACACATTATGGTAGGCCGTGCCGGGATTGAAAACGAGCGATCGAACCGAGGGGGTTCCACCGTCTTTTCCTTGATGGCCCGTTCCATCGCCGGTAGACTAAGGCTTCGTCGTACAGGGATGAAATTGAGACTCTATCTCAAGAAAAGGGGTTCCACCCGTGGGTTGGATGGATCGGTCCGGTTTTATCCGTCCGGGGGGGCTTCTCGGGCTCCTTCTGGGCGTACTGCTGCTGGTCGGGGGCTGTTCCTCCTCCGATCCCGCCGCCGACGAGCCGGGCGGGCCGGACGAGGCCGACGGCATCTCGGAGCACGTGGAGACCGTGGTGGGGCCCCTCCGCCTGGTGAAGGAGGAATACCGGGACGCGGTTCGTGACGGCGTCGTCATCGACACGGGGGAGTACCGTGAGTCCCGCATGTTCGCCCGGGAGGCCCGCCGGGCATGGCGGGCCGTCCGTGATACCGCCGCCGTCCGGCTGGACGAACAGGCCCTCGAGGGCCTGGACCGGGATTTCGACGAGCTCGTGAACCTCGTGGAGGATCGGGGGACCATCGGCCGGGAAGAGGAGCTCGTGAAGGCCATCCGATCCCGGCTGGACACCCTGGGGGGCGAAGTCCCGCGGCCGCTTCGGGGCGTGGTGGAAAGCATCCGCCGGGCGGACGCCGACCTGGGGGGCGAGCGGTCGGTAGGGGACTATCGAATCGGGGTCGCCCTGACGGATCCCGCCCCGCTCTACCGGGACGGAGACGTCGTGTCTTCGGCCCCGGACGCCGCCCGTCAGCTTCGCGTTCTGGTTCGGGAGAAACGCACCAAGCGGCCCGTCCCGGACGCGGCCGTGTCGGTTCGATGGTCCGACACGGAGGGAACCCCGGTGACGGACTCGCCGCTCTCCCTTCAGGCGGTCTGGGGTCCATACTTCTTTGACGGAGCTAACGTGGACGTGCCGGCCCGGGCGGCGGAACTCCGGGTGAACGTCGAGCCGCCCCGGGTCGCCCGACACGCCGACATGAAGGGGGTTCTCACCCGGGGCGCGGAGGCGGCGTTCGAGGTCCACCGCGACGGTGGGACCCTGCGTGTGTCGGGACCCGAGCCCGCGCCGGTGCCCGAGGATTACGAGCTGGCCTCGGACGTTTCGATGGCGCTGGGCGAAGCCCTGCTGATCCGCGAGGCCAGACCGTATCGAATCGGTTTCATCGCCGAACACGCCGAGCCGTTCTGGTTCCCCCGGGACAAAAGCGAGACCGTCGGGAAGATGGCCTTCCGGCTGGCCGACTACCCCGAGGACGCCAACCGGCACCTCGAGGCCCTGGTCCTTGAGCACGGAACCAACCGGATCGTGCCCGGCGCCCGGGTCCGTCTCCGTCTGGAACCGCTCGAGGACGGGGAGGTCCATCGGTTTGAGCTTCCCTTTCTGATGGCGGCGTTTCACCACTACGGAAACTCCGTGGTCCTGCCCCCGGGACAATACCGCGGTCGGATCACGGTCGGACGGCCGGACGTGCTGACGCTGAACCCGGATGCCTTCCCGGAACGCCGGCGGGTCACGTTCACCTGGAACGCCGGCGGGTCCGGGGCGGAATCCGACTCCGACGGACATTAAGGGAGACGAGACCATGCACCGTACCGCCCGCTTCGTTCTTGCTTTCCTGGTCGCCGCGGGGATCGCCGTGTTCGCGTCATCGGCGCACGCCCAGGAGCCCGACGCGGAGCTGAACGCCATCGAGGAGAAGCTGTCCGCGGCCCTCGAGGCGGGGCGAAGCGGCCGGACCGAGGAGGGGGGCCGGCTTGCCTTCCAGGCCTTTATGGCCTTCGAGTCCTCCTCGCTGCACGGCACCCTGGCCGCCGAACACCGGGACCTCTACCAGCGGCTGGAAGCCGGGTACATGGCCTTCCGGGAGGGGGTTCGGAAGGGGGCACCCGTCACGGAACTCGAGGAACGACACGAAGCCGTTCTTCAGCTGCACGACCGGGTCCGAGACCGGCTGGGGGAGGGGGGCACGGCCGGGTTCACGTCCGTCTTTCTCGGTAGTTTTATGATCATCTTTCGCGAGGGGCTGGAGGCGATCCTCGTGATCGGGGCCATGCTGGCCTACCTCGTGAAGGTGGGGGCCTCGGATCAGCGGCGGGCCCTGTACGGGGGGGCGGGGACGGCCGTTCTCGTCAGCCTGCTGCTGGCGGTGGCGGCTCAGTGGGTCTTCACCCTCGGAGCGGTGCAGCGTGAGGTCCTCGAGGGGGTGACCATGCTCCTGGCGACCGGGGTGCTTTTTTACGTTTCCTACTGGCTGATCTCCAAGGTCCGCGGCGAGCGCTGGAAGCAGTACATCGAGTCGAAGGTGGACGAGTCCCTGGAGCGCGGCAGTTCCCTCATGCTCGCCCTGGTGGCCTTCGTGGTCGTCTTTCGGGAGGGGCTGGAGACCGTGCTCTTCTACCAGGCGCTCGCGTTCTCGAGCGGCGCCTCGCTTCTGGGCGGGAGCGGCCTCGTGGGCGGCTTTGTGGCCGGTTCCCTGATCCTCGTCGGCGTGGGGTACGCCATCCTCAGGACCAGTGTGAAGCTGCCGCTGAAACCGTTTTTCGTGGTCACGAGCGCCTTTCTTTACTATCTGGCTTTCAAGTTCGCCGGGGACGGGATCGCCGAACTCCAGGAGGCCGGGCTGGTCTCCGTGCATTATTTGTCCTTCGTGCCGAAGTTCGACTGGCTTCAGACCTGGCTCGGGATTTATCCGTCCCTGCAGCCGCTGGTCCTCCAGCTGGTCCTCGTGGTTTTTCTCCTGGTCGGGCTGGTTTACACGTTCTCCCCCCGACGCCGTTCGTTTTCGGGTTAACCCCCCGCCCCCGGACGGCCGTCCGGCATGAAGCGGTTTTTCTCCCGCCGCCGTGCGGCCGTCCTCGTGCTGTTGGTCGGAACTCTCCTGGCGGCCTGGTGGGCTTTTAGGCCCGATCCCGGCGGACGGCTCGGTTTTTCCCCGACACCCGAGGGGAGCGAACGGTCGCGGGGGGAGGTCCGTCGACTGTACCGACGGCACTGCAGCAGCTGCCACGGCCGTGACGGGCGGGGACGCGGGCCCGCCGCCTCCGTCCTCGATCCCTCTCCGCGCAACTTCCGCGGCGACACGCTGGCCCGCCGAACGGACCGGGAGCTCTTCGAGGTGATCACCGAGGGGCGACCCGGTAGGGGCATGCCGGGGTGGGAGGGCGTGCTGTCGGAGCGGGAACGGTGGGCGCTGGTGCGCCACCTCCGTCAAGCGTTCGGACGGGAGGAGGACGCCTCCGGATCGTGAGGGTTCGGGGTCGGATCCTCCGCGGGGTCAGTGGGGGGGACCGGATCCCATCCGCCGCGGCTGAACGGATGGCACCGAAGGATTCGTTTGATCCCCATCCAGACCCCCCGAAGCAGCCCGTGGCGGTGGAGGGCCTGCCGGGTGTATTCGGAACAGCTGGGTTCGAAACGGCACCAGTGACCCAGGTAGGGGGAAACGGCCCGCTGGTAGAAGCGGATCAGGCGGTCAATTCCCCGGCGCATACAGCTGGGCCTCCCGGAACAGCGCGTCGAGTTCGTCGTCGACGTCCTGGCGTTTGAGGTCGCCGTGGGCGCGGCGGGTGGCCAGGATCACCAGCGGCCAGCCTTCCCGGATCCGTGGGATCCGAAGCCGGAAGCTCTCACGCATAAGCCGTTTGATCCGGTTCCGTTCGGTGGCCCGGGACGCGGTTTTCTGCGAGACCACGAAGGCGGCCCGGGAGGGTTTCCCGTCGTGCTCTCCCCGGAAGAGGTGGCAGTAGGTTCCCCGGAAGAACGTCCCCTCGTCGAACACCCGCTGGATCGCCTCCTGGCGGGTGAGCCGCCGCGAGGGGGGGAAGGAGAGGTCGGGATCAGCCAAGAAGGTTGCCGAGGTTCCCCATTTGATCCATCGGGAGACCCATGTCCTCGAACGCCTCGGACTGAGCCTCGTCGAGTTCCTCCTGGGCGGCCTGGAAAGCGGAGACGACCAGGTCCTCCAGCATCTCCACGTCGTCGGGGTCCACGACGTCCTCCTCGATCTCGACGCCCTGGAGGTCCCCCTCCCCGTCGATGGTGACGGAGACGACCCCTCCGCCGGCCTGACCGGTGAACTCCCGGTCCGCCATCGCGTCCTGGGCTTCCTGGAACTTCTGCTGCATCTGCTGGGCCTGCTGAAGCATCTGCTGCATGTTCATGAACCGATTCCTCCCCTGTCGAAGTAGGATGCGGGGTGCGTCCTCGTACGGTCTCTTTCCCTTTCAGCTTATCGGGCCGGGGCCGGGGCGTAAAACCAACGGCCGGCCGGGGTTCACTCCGGGGGCTCCACCGGAGACATCGATTCCAGGTCGAAGATGTCCCGGGTCCGGTCGACCAGGGATTCGTCCTTCCCCTCCGTGGCGTCCGAGGTCGTCTCACCGGGTTTTTCTTTGTCCTGTGGATCACGGATTCGGACCGTGACCTCGAGGGGTTCGCCGAGCTGGTTCGACAGGGCTTCCATGAGGGTTTGCCGGTGGTGTTCCTCCCGCAGCTGACGGGCATGTTCCTCCCATTCGTGGGGGAACACGAGGTGAAGCTCCCCCTCCTCGGTTCGGGCAGCCCGTTCGCAGCCCGCCAGGTAGGATCGAGTGGGGTTGGCGGTGGCCTCGAGGATCGCCTCCCACTGGTCATCCTCCAGGCGCCCGGCCACGACGGCGTTATTCCCAGTTCCATCCCCCGACTCGGGGTCGGGGGACCCCCCGGAGGTCGACGGGTCGGGTGGCCCGGCGGTCGCGGCATCATCCGCCTCCCGGGGCGCCGGGGACGACGTCGAGCCCCCCGTCGGGTTCGGGTTTGACGGGGGGGCGTCGCCCCCCTCGGTGGCCTCCAGGGCTTCCAGGCGATCGATGATCTCCCCCAGGTTGTAGCGGGGACGCCCGCCGGCGATTCGAATCAGGCCCACCTCGGCCAATTCCTGCTGGAACCGGCTGTGCTGCCGGAGGGTCGAGTGGAGGTCGAGCAGCTCGTCGAAGGACCAGGTCAACTCCGTGGTCGTGAACCGTTCGGCCCGTTCACGCAGGTCCTGAATGCGCTCCTCCGGCAGGGAATCCCGCAGGGCCTCCTCCCCGTCCTGACGGAGCAGCAGGCAGTGGCGGTGCATCTCGGCCAGCGAACTGATCAGTTCCATGAGGTCCCGACCGTGATCGAGGTGATCCCGGAGGTTTTCGAGGAGCCGCCCGGTGTCCCGTTCGGCCAGGGCCCCCATGAAGTCGAGCAGGGCTTCGTAGGGAGCAATTCCCCACGTCTCTCCGACCAGCTTTTCGGTGATGCGGCCGTCCTCGTCGGCCAGGTTGATCATCTGGTCCAGGATGCTCTGGGCGTCCCGGAGGCTGCCCTCCGCGAACCGGGCGATCAGGTAAAGGGCCTCGGGGGTGGCGTCGATGTTTTCCGCCTCGCAGATGGCCTCCAGGGAGTCCGCGATCCGCCCGGGGGCGATGAGGCGAAAATCGAACCGCTGACACCGGCTCAGGACCGTGTCGGGGACCTGTTCGATCTCGGTGGTGGCAAAGACGAACACCACGTGATCCGGCGGTTCCTCGAGGATTTTCAGCAGGGCGTTGAAGGCGGAACGGGAGAGCATGTGGACTTCGTCGATGATGTAGATTTTCCGTTTCTCCCGGGCCGGGGCGTAGCGGGCGTTCTCCCGCAGCTCCCGGACCTGATCCACGCTGTTGTTGGAGGCCCCGTCGATCTCCACCACGTCGACGTCCCGGCCCTCCCGGATCTGTTCACAGGACGAGCAGTCGTTGCAGGGTTCGGTCTCCCCGTCCTCCCGTCCGGTGCAGTTCAGGGCCATCGCGAGCAGCCGGGCGGTGGTGGTTTTCCCGATGCCCCGGGGGCCGCTGAAGATGTAGGCGTGGGCCACACGACCCCGGGCGAGACCCCGCGTGAGCGCGTCGATCACGTGGTCCTGTCCGACGACGTCCTCGAAGCGGGTCGGTCGATACTGACGGGCGAGAACCCGATATCCCATGTCGGGGACCTCCCCGGAGGACGACCCTCCGGCCGGGCGTAACAGGGTGGGTAGACCGCAGCGGGGCGATAAAAAAAGACGTGCGCTCTGAAGTTGAATGCCGAACGAAACGAGCCGTTCCGAACCGAGTGGCTCGGGCCAAGGAATCCGGCGGCATCCTGCTACTTCTTACCGCTGCTCCCTTCCGGGCCTGACGGGGTTGGAAGCGCATGGATCCGCAGGGCTCGACCGTCGTCGCCCTCCAGTTCGGGGGTCCCGCTCGTCGACACCCGCGTTCAGAGCATCAGCCCCGCGTAAAGCGGTTTTCGGGTTCAGGGAACCGCTAACTCCCCGCTTTGCACGTCGATATTTGGTTGGAAGCCACGAGGGCTTCGTTCCTTTCAGTATAGGCCAACGACCGTCGGGAAAAAACGACGGCGTCCCGCCTCGAAGACGGGGGCGGAGGGGGTGGGATTTGAACCCACGATACCCTGTTAAGGGTATGCTCCCTTA
>CAZEBV010000097.1:0-9066 GCA_964510695.1 uncultured bacterium | reverse complement strand
AGTTCAAGCGGGAACTGACTGTTCACGTCCCGGTCGGCTCCCCGGTGGTCGTTGTTGTCGTGGGTAATCCGAAACTCGGCCTGGTCGCGGGGTTTCCACCGTTACCCGGGATCCCCGCGGCTGTCGGACATGTCGAAAGGTTTTTCATCGGGCCGGTGAACGCCCCCCGTCGTCACCAGCATCCATCGGGTGGAAAACGGCCGCTCGGGGGGAGGTGCCCAGGGGGAACCGGGAGGATTCCCCGGGATCGTCCCGGCCGACCGAACGGCGAGTTTCTCCTGGAGCCAGGGCACCCGCTCGAGCAGGCGGGCGGCGACACGATGGTACCAGCTCACGGGAACCATCTCCCTTCCGGAGGTCCCGCCCGGGGACGCCCGGGGGAAATCCTCCTGGCCGTTCGGCGTCAAATCGTGTTCCGGATCCTCCCCTGCCCGGATCGGAGGGCCGAGACGGTCGGGGTGAAGGATCCTCGAACGTAAAGTTCAACCCCTCACGGGGGACCCTGGTGGCCCGAAACCCACCGCAAACTCGGGATCGTCCGGCGGCGTGTCCCGGGTGTACCGAACGGGATCCCCGTGGTTCGGGCCCGTTCCTGGGGGCTGGCGATGACCTCGATGATTTCCTCGGCCGCCGGGTTGTAGAGGGCTCGGTCCTCCCGGGCGACGTCCACCGGTCACCCGACGATCAGCAGCTCGGCGCCCTGGACCACGATGGAAATCTCGCCCTGTGCGGACCGTGAGAACGGGCAGGTTCCACGGTATCTTCACCCGAGCCCGAAGTGTAGGAATGAGTCGAACGACTCACAACGGCGGCTCAGCGAGCACGCAGCCCCACGGACATCGCTCGTATCGTCCCCTGCACGACCCTGTCGGTGAAACGGGTCGCTTGTCAGGCGACCGCTGGCCCTGCAGGATTTCATCGGAAGGTGAGACTGCATGGACCGTTCAATGGATGCGAAGAGCCCCTCCCTCGGTCAGTCGCCCGAAGCGCAACTTCGAGCTCAGGTATGTCAGCACCCGGAACCCCGGCGGCCGGTGCCCGTGTTCCCGCTGATCCGATGGGTCCTGAGCCGCTGGAAACACCGGATCCTCGTGTCCCTCGGTGCCCTAATCCTTCTGCTGGTCGTCGGATGGATCGGAAAAGGGCCGGTGGTCTGGGCGGCGGTGGGGGTGCTGGCGGCGGTGGGAACCGGGATGCTCTTATTGACGCTCATGGCCTTCCGAAAACTGCACGACGCCCTTCGACGGGGCCCCGTCAGGAAGGCCACCGTGCACGAAGCTCACTTTCAGCCGCCCGGGGACGGAGAATCAGACCGCCGGGGGGCCAAAAACGGCTTCGCCTGGGGCATGCGGGTCGTCGAACACCCCCGGGGCCACTTCGAGGACGAGTTCGAGTGCGGCGCCCCCTGGGCTCCCGACCTCGCGGAGGGAACCACCGTTCGGGTCCTGGTCCACCCCACCCGCAAGAAAACCCTTCTGGACCTGGGGCCCGAGCCCCGCTTCCAGCCACCGGAGAACGAGAGGAAATAGTTAGCCCGGTCCCGTCGACGGCGCTTGAGCGGACCAAAATCCGGGGGGAGAAACGGACGGGCGACGGCGTGTGCGTGGAAGCCCTCGTAAGCCTAGAGGACGTACCCCACGATCATAATGAAGTGCGAAACGCTGCCCATCAGGCAGAGAACGTGCCAGACTTCGTGCGATCCAACGCCGGGGTGGGAGGGGTTGGGCCAGTCGGTCACGTAGACGATGGCCCCGAGGGTGTAGAAAACCCCTCCGAGAACACACCAGATAAACCCGTGCGCCGACATGGAGTCAAACAGAGGGCGGAGAAAGAAAAGGGTGATCCAGCCCATGCTGAGGTACAAAAGCGTGCTTTCGACGTTGCGAAACGGAATGATCGCGGTCAGGACGATGCCCGTCAGCGCGAAGCTCCAGATCAACACGAACAGGAACCACCCTTCCCATCCGCCCAGGTTCAGCAGGGCCACGGGCGTGACCGTCCCGGCGATGAACAGGTAAATGGCCGAGCGGTCGATCCGCTGGAACAGCGTCAGCATCCGTCCCGTGACGTTCAAACCGTGGTAAAGCGCACTTGAAGTGTAGGAAAGAAGAAGGGAAAGGCCGTAAATCAGAGCGGCCACGTACTGGATGCCGCTGGCACAGAGGGAAAGGAGAGCCACGAAGGCCGGCAGGGCGAGCACGGCCCCCAGGCCGTGGGAAACGGCGTTAAACGGTTCCCGAAGTCGTTGGACCAACCACGAACACGTCCCGTTTACGGATGGATGACTTCCACTCTACCTTCCACAGCTCCGATTTGTCACCCGGCTATCCTCTTTGTCGCCGGAGGCGGTTGAAAACTTCAGGGTTTTCGAGGCGAGCTGTCGGAATGGGCTTGCGGCCCGACGGAGGTTAATTTTGGATGCGGGGGGACGAATCGTCTCCGGACGGGACGTCCCGATACGGAAGGAGCAGCGTTATCCTCGACTGACCGAGGGGAACCGCATGGGACACTCGAACCACCGGGAGGCCCCTGATTCCTGGGCTCTGTTTCCGGTCGTCGTTCTGCTGCTCTGTGCCGGGGCCGGTTTCCTGGCGCCCCCCGCCGAGGCCGGGAACCCCCGGTCGGGGTCCCTGGCGTTCTACGGGGCCCGGTGGAGTGATAATTACTTCGGGGAACTGGTCGTTTTCGAGACGGAGTTTCGTGACTCGTACGTCTGGGTGCTGGCGGCCTCCCGCGAACTGAGTTCCCTGAACGACTCCTTAACCCTCGAGGGTGAGGTGAACGTCGGCCGACATACCGGCCTCCAGGACCACCTGGAATACAACGGGCTGCTGCTGGCCCGCTGGCACACCTTCCCCTGGGATCGGCACCTCGCTTCGACGGGGGCCTTCGGGATCGGGTATTCCTACGCCGAGGAGCGTCCCCGGGTTGAGTTTTCCAGCGAGGACGACACGGAACGCTCCCTCGCCTTTATGGCCCTGGAAATCACCTTCTCCGCCCCGAAAGCGACTGCCTGGGAAACGTTTCTCCGGATCCACCACCGCTCGGACGCCTACGACCTCGTCGCCGACGGCCGCGGGTCCAACTTCCTCGGGGTGGGCATCCGACACCATTTTGCCTGGCCGTGAACGGCCCCGTGCACGTCCGCCGGGGGTCCCCGCCATGGTCCTTCGGGGCTGGCCTGCTATCATGATGCCTCCGGCGGCCGGTTCGGAACCCCCTCGATCGGGCCCCGGTCGGACGTCCCTCCCCGAACGTGCATCGTGACTCAATCGTCTCCCGGGAGATGAGCCATGGAAACCGTCTGCGTTTACTGCGGGTCGAAAACCGGTCGGCGCTCCGTCTACCCCGAGGCAGCCCGGGGCCTCGGACGGCAACTGGCCGCCCGAAACCTCACGCTCGTGTTCGGCGGGGCGGGGATGGGCATGATGGGCACGATCGCCGACGCCGTCCTGGAGGCGGGCGGTCAGGCGATCGGGATCGTGCCCGAGGACTTGACCCGCCGTGAAATCCCCCACGGAGACCTCACGGAGCTTCACCTCGTGGATTCCATGCACGAACGGAAGGCCCTGATGGAACGGCGCGCCGACGGATTCGTTGCGCTGCCGGGGGGTCTGGGTACGCTGGAGGAGATCAGTGAAATCCTCACCTGGGCTCAGCTGGACCTGCACGAAAAACCGTGCGGGCTGCTCAACGTCCACGGGTATTTCGACCGTCTCATCGACTACCTGGACCACGCCGTGGACGAGGGGTTCATCGATCCGTCCCACCGGAACCTGCTGATGGTCGCACGGGCCCCCGATGAACTCCTCGACCGACTGGAGGAACGCTGCAGCACCCCCTCCTGAAGCCCTCCTGCGGCTCCGCACCACTCAACCTTTCCGGAACACGGACGAACCTCAAATGGGACTGTGACGTCACCGCGGCGAGCCCGGGCCGGCTCCGCGCCCGCCCACAATCACGCCGTAAGGGGGTGCATCCACCGTGAGCGCGGTCGAACGGATCAGCTCCGCGCTTCTTCTGTTTCCTCACCACGAAAACATTCGGGATCGCGCCTGGCATCGGCTGATTCGCGGGACCATGTGTCTTTGGGTGCTGTACGTAAGCCTGACGTTCTGCCTGTGGATGTACGGGGTCTACTACATCACCCCGGATCAGGCACGCACCAAGCTCGACCTGGCCAACCAGCGGCTCGGGTCCGTTGAGTGGCAGCACGTTTCGGCCCCCGGGGCGCTGGGTGGAGGGGTCGTGGTCTTCCTGAAGTCCGTGGAACTGAAGTTCCTCGGGGTTCGAACCGCCTTCACCCTGGATCAGGCGAGGGACCCCCGCACGCTCCTGGAGGTTCGGGGGATGCCCAGGGCGGCCGTGGTGCTGTATCTTGCGGGCCTGACGATGGTTCTTCTATGGGTTCCGTCCCTGGCGTACCGGCTGCTGCTGGCGGCCGTGGCCCGACTTTTCTACGGGGCCTCCCTTCCGAGCATGCTCAAGGCCCTTTAGGTCAACTTACGTACCGGCTGGGGCTCCGGAGTCTGATTCCGTGCGAGGGTCCCCTTCGCCCTTCTCCCGGAAATGACTCAGGAACCGCCCGTAGCCGCGCTCCCGGAGCTCCTCGACGGGCTCGAACTCGAGGGCGGCCGAGTTGATGCAGTAGCGTTTCCCGGCCGGAGGTGGACCGTCCTCGAACACGTGCCCCAGGTGAGAATCGGCGCGGCGGGAACGGACCTCGGTGCGGGTTCCGAGCAGCGAACGATCGGGGCGCGTGACGACGTTCTCCTCCACGAGGGGCCGGGTAAACGAGGGCCATCCGGTTCCGGATTTATACTTGTGCTTCGAGCTGAAAAGCGGTTCCCCGCTCACCACGTCCACGTAGAGGCCCGGCCGGTCGTGGTCCCAGTAGGGGTTATCGTAGGCGGGTTCCGTCCCGTCCTGCTGGGTCACACGGTACTGAAGCCGGGTGAGCTTTTCCTTCAGCCGCCGGGGGCCCGGTTTCCCGTAGCGGGCGGTTCCCGAGTCGGCCTGGCCGGACTCATCGGGTTCGAAGATTCGGAAATCCTCCCGTCCCCCCCAGGTCGCCTCCAGGAAATCGTCCCGCCCCGATTGATACCGGTAGAACGTATACCGGTACGAATGGGTTTTGTAGTAGTCCTGGTGATACTCCTCGGCCCGGTAAAACGTATCCGCGGGTTCGATGGCGGTGACGAGCGGTTCATCGAAGATCACCGAACGGTCCAGGGTCCGCCTGGATTGCCGTGCGAGTTGTTCCTGGCGCGGGGTATGGTAGAAAATCCGGGTGCGGTACTGGGGCCCTCGATCCACGAACTGCCCCCCGTCGTCGGTGGGGTCTATCTGCCGCCAGTAGATCTCCAGTAGGCGCCGGTAACCCACACGATCCGGGTCGTAGTGGACCTGAACGACCTCCAGGTGGCCCGTCCGCCCCGATGACACCTGTTCGTAGGTGGGGTCCAGAACCTCGCCGCCCATGTAGCCCGAAACGGCCTCACGTACTCCATCCAGCTTCTCGAAGGGGGGTTCCATGCACCAGAAGCAGCCGCCGGCGAACGTTGCTTTCCGGAGATCCTCCACGGATGTTCGGTCGGGGGTCGGGTTCGCGCCCGTGACTCCGAGTGGACCCGTGAAGACGGTAAACGCAGCGACGATCGCGACTATTGGTCCCAGCAGAAGGACGGTTCCTCGGACGCATCGGGGCAGTCTCACCATGATCCCCTTCCCTGAACGTGGACTCTCTTTTCAGGCCTTCATTCTATCATTCCGGAGGATCAAAACCTCGTCCCACGGGGACCGAACCCTCCGGGCCTCAGCGGTCGACGGCGAAAAATCCGGGGGACAAAAGCCCCCCATCAACAGTGAATGATCCGCCCTGATTATCGGATGGGCCCGTGACCGTGAGCCCCGCGAAGGGCGTTGGCCCGCTCGTGCAGCGACTCGTGGTTCGTGAGGAAGGCAGTCAGCCGGTTGGTGCTGACCCCCAGGGTGTCGGCCGTCTCGGACAGGCGTCCTCGATGAGCCTCCAGCACGTCCAGCACGAGCTTGACCATGAACGGGTAGTGAGCGTTGGAGGCGTTGATGCGAAGCCCCTGTTGGACGTAGGGGCGCAGGGTTTCGGGCACCTGGACCCGTTCGGGCTCCACCCCGTGGCGCACCTTAAGGGCGTATGCCAGGCGGAGACGCCGGAGGGCGAGTTCGCGGTTTTCGTGCTGGGAACGGCGGTCGGAGGCCGTGACCGAGATGTCCGTCGGCTCGTGGGTGATCCGAACCGCCGATTCGGTGGTGTCGGCCCGTGAGCCTCCCGGGCCGGATCCCCGATGAGTTCGAACGGTGCACTCCTCGAGCAGCCGCTCGTGCGATCGGTTCAGGAACTCGAACACGGAGCTCATCCTCCCGTGTCCAGAACGTGAACGCGCTCGAAGTGAAGGTGATCGCCCGGCCCGAACATCGGATGGTCGGGATCCCGGACCAGGTGTCCCCCGATCTCGTCCTGGAGGTGATCCAGGCACACCGTGAAGGTGCAGTCGTAGCGGTTCGAGTAAAGCGTAACCAGGGTGCCTTCCTCGAGTTCCCCGGCGGGGACCTCCTCGCCGGGGGGAGCGGTTTCCAGCCGGAGGTCACCGGGATCGTTCATCGGGACGTTCCGGGCCGCACGACGGGATCATCGGGATCGGGTGTCCGACGTCGGAGGCGGGCCGACGGACCGCACGGGAGGGCTTCCCCGCGGTACGGACCATGGAGGCGGGTCATCCAGGAACCGCCTCATCGAGCACCCGGAGAAGTTCCGGGAGGTGTTTGTCCCTGAGCGCGTCCCGGACCACCCGGTAGGCGTCCAGGGGCTCCTCCCCGGGTCCGTCGGGCCCACGGGGGTTGTCCACGTCCAGAACCACCCGTTCACCGGGGGTGGCGATGATGGGTCCCTCCACCTCGACCTCCGGGGATACGTAGGCGACCAGCGCCAGGTGATGATCGAGCGCCGTGCTGATGGGCCGGGGCCGGTGATCCTCCAGCTCGTGGCCGATCTCCCGCATGGCCCGCACGGCCCCGGGGTCGATGCCCTCCCCGGGGTCGATCCCGGCGCTGATCACCTCGAACCGGGACTGAGCCTCGCCGAGCAGAACCTCGAGCATCGGGGAGCGATGTCGGTTGTGTCGACCCACCACCAGGACGCGGGGGCCGAAATTTTGCGGGCCGTCGGCCATGGGAATCCCTTCCTCGGCGTGCAATCGGTGGCAAAAAACCTTTTTTGACCGTGTTATAATTGTAGATGTCGATCGGAACGATCGCCGTGCAAATCGATGGTTCGACTATCTCCCCCCGTTCGGAGGTTCCCCGGCATGGCCGCGAAGACCCTGTTCGACAAGATCTGGGACCGTCACGTGGTCACCCAGGAGAACGGCCGTCCCCCGCTTTTGTACATTGACCTGCACCTGATCCACGAGGTGACCTCCCCGCAGGCCTTCGAGGGCCTCCGCATGGCGGACAGGGACGTTCGCCGGCCGGATTTAACCATCGCCACCATGGACCACAACGTACCCACCGATCCCGAGGGCATGGACGCGGCCGACGCCATCTCCCGCAAACAGATCGAAACGCTGGAGGAGAACTGCGAGGAGTTTGACATCCCCCTTTACAGCATGCGCCGCAACCAGCAGGGGATCGTGCACGTCATCGGTCCCGAACGGGGGTTCACCCAGCCCGGGAAAACCATCGTGTGCGGGGACAGCCACACGTCGACGCACGGTGCCTTCGGCGCCCTGGCCTTCGGCATCGGCACCAGTGAAATCGAGCACGTCCTGGCCACCCAGACCCTGCCCCAGCGAAAGCCGGACACCATGGAGATCCGTGTGAACGGCAGCCGAAGCCGGGGCGTCACCGCCAAGGACATCATCCTGGCGATCATTCGGAAAATTGGCACGGCCGGGGGCCGCGGACACGTTGTCGAATACACCGGGAAGGCCATTCGTAACCTCTCGATGGAACAGCGGATGACCATCTGCAACATGTCCATCGAAGGGGGAGCGCGGGCCGGCATGGTCGCCCCCGACCGGACCACCTACGAGTACCTCGAGGGCCGTGAATTCGTCCCGGAGGGTGCCGACTTCGATCGGGCCGTCGAACGGTGGAAAAAACTCCCCACCGACCCGGACGCCGAATACGATACCCTCGTGGAACTGGACGCCTCCGAGCTGGAGCCCCAGGTCAGCTGGGGCACCAACCCGGGCATGATGGCGGACGTCACGGGGGAGGTTCCTCATCCCGACGATCTCCCCACGGAAACCGAGCGCACCGCCGCCCGTCAGGCCCTGGAGTACATGGACCTCGAGCCCGGCACGCCCATGGAGGGCATCCCGCTGGACAAGATCTTCCTGGGCTCCTGCACCAACGCCCGCATCGAGGACCTGCGGGCCGCCGCCAGCATCGTGCGCGGGAAAACGGTGGCGGACTCCATCAAGCAGGCCATGGTGGTTCCGGGGTCCATGATGGTCAAAAAGCAGGCCGAGGAGGAAGGGCTCGATCGGGTCTTCAAGGAGGCCGGCTTCGAATGGCGAAACGCCGGGTGCAGCATGTGCCTCGGGATGAACCCCGATCAGCTGAGCCCCGGCGAACGATGCGCCAGCACGTCCAACCGGAACTTCGAGGGCCGTCAGGGCAAGGGAGGACGGACCCATCTCGTGAGTCCGCCGATGGCCGCGGCAGCGGCGCTCGAGGGACGAATCGTGGACGTGCGGGATCACGACCTGGAGGCAATGCCGGAGGGATACTGATCCCGGTAGCCGCCCACGGACCCCATTTCAACCACGGAGGGAAGCCCATGGAACCGTTCGAGGAGTTCACCGGCATCGTCGCCCCGATGGACCGGCCCAACGTCGACACCGACCAGATCATTCCCAAGCAGTTTTTGAAACGGGTTTCCCGGACCGGGTACGGAGAGTACCTCTTTTACGACTGGCGATACCGGGAGGACGGCGAGCCCGACCCCGATTTCGTGCTGAACCGGTCCCCGTTCGACCGGGCTGAAATCATGCTCTGCCGGGAAAACTTCGGCTGTGGATCCTC
>CAZEBV010000096.1:0-9133 GCA_964510695.1 uncultured bacterium | reverse complement strand
CCCGGTCCCGTCTGGTTCAGCCGCCTCATGGTGGTGCCCGGACCCGACGGGAACCGGCTCTTCGGCTACTACAAACGAATGCGCCCCGGAGGGGGGTTTCGCGTCAAAGCCCACGGAATCGCGCGCTGGTCCCCCCGGGAACAGCGGTTCCGCCCGGTCCGCCGCTTTCGGATGGACGAGCCCTACCGCGTCCAGAGCACCTCCGCGAGCTACCGGACCACGTTCCGGGTTCGCGAGCACGGGAGGGAGTGGTTCTACTTCCCAAACCCCTACCCCACCATGAAAGTGCCCGCCCGGGGCGAACGCCTTCAGGACCCCGACGCCTACCGGATCTTCAGCCCCCTTCCTCCCGACACCCGTTCCGAAAGCGGACCGATCGCTTTCCAGCGGGACGCGGACGGACGGCTCGAATGGGGGTGGAAGAAACTCACGGCTCCCCTTACACCGCCCCGGGAGGCCGAACTCGTCGAGCAGGGCCGCCTGACGCGCTCGGAGGGGATCCATCACCTGACGGACGTCAGGACGGGCGAACCCTTCGTGCCGGGCCACGGTTCCGTCCACTGGAACCCCTACCGGGAGCGGTGGATCATGATCTCGGCCCGGCGGCGGGGAAAAACGTCCAACCTGGGGGAAATATACTACGCGGAGGCCGACAGCCCCCTGGGCCCCTGGGTGTACGCTCGCAAAATCGTCACCCACGACAGCCACACTCTGTACAATCCCACCCACCATCCCTTCCTGGATCAACGAGGCGGGCGGACGATCTTCTTCGAGGGCACCTACGCTCGGACCTTCAACGAGAACCCCCGCCGGACTCCGCGCTACGATTACAACCAGATCATGTACCGGCTTGATTTAACCGACACCCGCCTGAGCCTTCCCGTCCCGATCTACCGGGAACAGCGGGGCGGCCGCGCCCGATACGGACCGCTCCGGCGAACGGAATCGCCCTCCGGGGACGCCTCCACGGTTCCCTTCTACGCCTATTCGTCGGATCGTCGTCCCCCGGGAAGCATCCCGATCCGGGAGGAAACATTCCGCCGGAACGGCGACAGCGTCACCGTCCTGACCTCGGAGACCGCGTCCTCCCGGAGGTCCCACGGGGCACCGGCTTTCTACGCACTGCCCGAGACCCGATCCGAGGACCCCCTCGTCGAACCCCTCTACCGGTACCACTCGGTTCGAGGGTCCGCAGTCCTGCATCGGACCCCCTCGACCGACCCGGGCGTCAGCTGGCGTCGAAGCGCGGAACCCGTGGCCTACGTCCGACGATCGCCCCGGACGGATCCACCGAGGAACCCGGACGCCCGGCCCGTTCTCAACTGCATCGGATCCTCCGCCCACTGCCCGGACGGGCCGGGGGCGGACGTCAAAACGCAAAACTCTACCCCCTAAACGGCAGGAGGGATCGCCAGCCGAAACCGGTGTCCTCGTCCGTCTCCAGCGTCCAGTCGTCCCGGGTCCGAAGCACACGGTCCTCGACGGCATCCAGCTCGGTGGGTCCCTCCAGCATCCCCGTTTCCCTCATCCACTCCACGTTCTCGGGGATCCGCTCCCTCAGGGCCCGTCCGGGGCGGTAGTCCGACACCGTTCGACGCAGCTTCTCGTCCGAGAAACAGCCGTGCCACCGGGCCGCCGACTCCAGGAGGTCGGGGTTCTCCGGCCAGACCTCCAGCAGCAAATCCAGGGGCACGTCCACCTGACGCACCTCCCGACCGAGGGCTTCGCCGACCGCCCGGTGGTAATCCCACCAGGTCATCCAGGGTCCCGTCAGGTTAAAGACCTCCCCGTGCACGTCCTCCCGCCCGAGCAGCCCCGCGAGTCCGATCCCGGCATCGCGTGCGTGACAGTGGTTCGCCAGGGTCTGCCCCCCGCAGGTGACCAGAATCGCCCGCTCCGCCAGGATGCGCCGGATCCAGTCCCCCCGCAGGCTGAGTTGACGAGCCACCGGGCTGCCCGGACCCCACACGTGGGCCGGCCGAACGACGGTTGCCGGGAACCCGTTCTCCCGGTGGGCCTCCCGGAACACCCGTTCCGCGGCGAGTTTGCCCCGGCCGTAAGGATCGGTGGCGTCGGGGGAAAGCGTCTCCTCGGCGGGCATCGTGTCCAGTGGGGGATCAAACACCTGAACCGTGGACACGTAGAGGTAATGCTGAACGTCGCCAAAGACGGTCAGGGCCTCCTCGGCGTGCTCGTCCGAGTAACAGACCAGGTCGATCACGGCCTCGAAGGACTCCTCATCCATCGAGTCACGGAAGGGATCGTCGAACCGATCCCCGCGGAGGAAACGGACCGCCCGATCGTCGAACGGAAAGTGGGTCTCCCCCCGGGCGAACACGGTCACCTCGTGCCCGTCCTCAAGCAGGGCCGGCACGGTTCCCCGGCCGATGGTTCCGGTCCCTCCTAGCACGAGAACCTTCATGGCACGGCCTCCCATCGGTCGGATCCCAGCGCTCGATCGGCCGCCCCGGTCATCTCCAGCGTCGCCAGGGAAGCCTCGTAATCGGGCAGTTCGGAAGTGCGGTTGGGATCGGCGGCGTACGCCGTGAAGGCCCGCATGGCGGCCCGGTATATGTTCCCGTCGTAGTCCGCCTCCACGGGTTCCCCCTCGAGTTCTCCCCGCAGGTGATTCCCCGTCAGATCCAGGTGAAACCGGCAGCCGTCACCGATCAGGTTCACCTCGAAACGCCGGCGGTCCCCGTGGGCGCTGAAGCGGTGCACCCCAAGGATTCCCCCTTCGTATTCGGACGTCACCACGACGGCATCCTCCGTCGTTCGACCCGACCCGCCCGCCGCGGCGCTCACCCGCCGGGCCTCCCCGACCAGATCCCGGGCCAGGTCGAAGTTATGGATGGACGCATCCACCAGCACCGGATGCAGGGAGTCCGGAGGGAAACCATAGTGCCAGTCATCCTCCCGGATCGTCCCCTGATGCCCGAGCGTCAGAAGCGTTCCCACCTGCGTGATCCGGGCGCGGTCGATGAGCTCCTTGAGCCGATGAACGAGCGGATGGACCCGATACGTAAACCCCACGAGTACGTCCGCGTCTCCGGAATCCCGGAGACGCCGGGCACACGCCCGGGCCTCCTCAAGCGTGACCGCCGGGGGCTTCTCCACGTAGACGGCCCAGTTTCGATCCGCGGCGGGCCCCAGGACGTCCCGCCGCACGTCCGGGGGCGTGGCGACCACGAGGGCATCCAGGGTCACGTGTTCGAAGAACTCGTGGAGGTCATCGTAGGGGTCCGCCCCGACGTCCCAGGCCACGGCCTCCGCCGTCTCAGGATCCACGTCGCACACCGCCTCGACGGAGACAGCCTCCAGGTCATGCAGGTTACGAGCATGAATCTGTCCGACGTAACCACACCCGACCACGCCCAGCCGGAGCGGACGGGTCTCAGGATCCGCCGCGGAGTCGGAAAAGAAGCCCAATGGCTCGCCTCGGGGTGTTGAGGATACTCTCGGGTTCGCAAAGAAGCAGGCGGACGGCCCGCACAGCGAGCCGTCCAAAAGGGAGCAACCATTATTGATGGGGGGAGCCTCCCGACGCAAGATGGCCGGGTTCGCACGTTTTCGACCCCGATCGGCGGGGAAAGAGGGGATCCGACCCTATGGTCCGATCAAATTGTCGGATGAATTCTCCCCCGATACCCTTCACGTAAACGGCCGATCAAGGAGCTTCTCCCGGCCAGAACCCCCAAAGGAGAGGAGCTGAGAATCCGGGTGAGGGTACGCCGCCTCCCCGTTCGCCTTCCATGGAAACCGTGGACCTGCGGGAACTGGAGTTCGACCCCGATGCCCGTGTTCTCGACGTAGGCTGCGGGGACGGTCGTCATATCCGCGGGGTGCTGAACCGGTCCGAGGACATCTTCGGGGTGGGGCTGGACCTATCGCTCGAGCGGCTCAGGGACGCCTTCAAGAAATTCTGGGAATTTCCCCTCAAGGGGACCGGCAGCCTCGTGATGTCCAACCTGCATCGACTCCCCTTTGACACGGGGAGCTTCCAGGCCGTCATCTGTTCGGAAGTCCTGGAGCACATACACGAGCCGGGCCGCGCCGTGGTCGAGTTGAACCGGGTTCTCGAACCGGGCGGAACCATCGGCGTGAGCGTTCCGATGTGGCTCGCGGAAAAAGGATGCTGGAAACTGAGCGAAGCTTACCCGGAGAAAGCCGGTCACCTGCAGATTTTTCGGGCGAACGATCTAATCCGCACCTTCGAGGAAAACGGCTTCCGCCTCCTCAAATCCCACGGCTCCCACGCCTTCCACACCCCCTTCTGGTGGCTCATGTGCCTGACCGGCGACCTTCTTCCCCTCTACCAGAATCCCGACCCTTTCGAGCATGATCCGCCCACCCCGGAGTGGTGGTGGGAGTGGTACGAGGGGAGACAACACCACCCGTCCCGGCTGGTCAGTGCGTACTACGGTTTCCTCGTCTGGTACGAACGCGGATCCCATCCCGTGCTCGAACGCCTCGAGAGGCTCCTGAACCCCGTGCTGGGCCGAAGCCGTGTGGCGTACTTTCGGAAAGTGGCCCGGGGCGGAAATGCTTAGACCCGAAGAGGTCCGGGCCGGAGAATCGATCTGCTAGCGCTGGCGCAGGTCCAGCCGGCGCAGGTTCCACTCCCCTTCCTCGGTGTAGCGCACCTCGCAGTCGTAAAGGATGTCCTGCACGCCGCCCTCACCGACAACGGAGTAGGAACGGCGGCTGTTGACCCGAAACTCCCGGGGCGAACTGCGTTCGGTGACGTCGTTGATCCGTTCGTCGAAGGGCTTCATGGTGGTCACGTTGGACCCCACCTGCTGGCCAAGACGCTCCTCGATGAACGTCTGGCAGGCCTCGTAGGCGTCCAGCCGGGTGGCGTCCACCCCCCCGTTCTCGGCCGAGGGGCCGCCGATGGAGCCAACCGGCCCGGTGCCCCCGGCGAAGAAACCCTCGATCAGCGGGTACGCGTAGAACCCCGCCACGTAGAACGCCACGACCAGGAGGATCAGGGAAGCAATCAACAGCCCGCCTCCCCCGAACCACTTCCGACGCTGCAGGTCGGTTCCACACTCGGGGCACGCCTCGGCCAGGCTGGAAACGCTGCTTCCGCATTCCGGGCATTCGTCCAAGAGGATTCCCTCCCGATCGGTTTTCCGGCGAGGGACCGTCCCTCAAACGTCGCGGCCCGTCCACCGCTCCGCCGGACGCCTCCCGCCTCGCGGGAACGAGGGGGACCCGCGGAAGAAGGGTTATACTATCGTGTGAATGAGATCCGCGCCGTCATCCCCCGGAAAGGACCTCACGTCATGAAGCAGAACGGACCCGTTTTCTTCTACTGCGACGCGTGATGATGCGGCAATCCCGAGCTGGACGTGCAGCGTAACCGCACGCCGCTCGAGGAACTTCGGCAGTTGGCCGAAGACGCCCTGATCGACGACGCCACCGGCAATTCCATCCCCACCCGGGCCACCGAGTGCCTGGGGGTCTGCTCACCGGGCCACGTGATGGGCATCGCCGACCCTTCGCGGGGAGTGTACGTCTTCAACGGCATGGACAACCCCGATTCCGTCCTTCAGCTCGTCCAGACCCTCAACGCGGAGGACGACGAGGGCGAGTACGTGATCCCCGACTCGCTGGCCGGTCAACTCGAGGGGCGGCTTCCCCCGGAACGGGTCCATGATATCCCCTGGCAGGATTCCACCTGAAAGACAGGGCATCCCACCCACCCGGGCGAGGAACGGCTACGACGACCCCTCCCGGTCGTCGCGGCTCACCTCGTACACGACGGAGCGATCCCCGTCCTCGTCCGCCCGTTTGATCGTCTCCATGGTCCCCTCCCGCAGGCCGTCGCTGACCGAAAAGTCGTGTTCCCCGATATACAGTTCGAAGTAAGTCCCGTCCTCGAAGACGAAGTAAATCTGCCAGCGGGGATCCGAGCGCCCTTTCTTGACGATCACGCCGTGCAGGGATCGGTCGAGCATCTCCTCGAAGATCCTGAGTTTGTGGTAGCGCACGACGGCTCCTCCCCGACGAATGCGTCGTCAAGCCCGGCCGAAACCGTACCCCCACTGCCGTACCTTCAGGGAACCAAGGCCCGAACCAAGTTAACCCTAACGTACGGTTTTTACGGGGGATTCGCAACGGCTTCCGTCAGTCGGCGGTCCCCTCCGCCACGAGCTGTTCGCGGTCGTTGAAGTAGCGGTCCCGCATCCAGGAGGCAATCATCATGCTGGTAAAAATCGAGGCGGTAAAAATCAAATAAAGAACGATGGCCTGCAGGGAGGCCGCGTAGGCCACGGTGTCCGCGAGGTCCCCGGGGGCCGCCGTGACGATCATGCCGGTCATCAGACCGGGGATCCCCACCAGCCCGACGACCTTGTTCTTGTTCAGGGTGGGGATCATCGAGGCCTCGATGGACTGGCGGACGAGCTCCTGAGAGGCCCTCCGGGGATCCAGCCCCAGCGTCAGGTACTGCTCGACGAGCTCCCGGTTCTGCCGGAACTCCCGCTCCAGCCGCTCGAAGGCCAGGGAGGCCCGGTCGAGGCAGTTTCGCACGATCATGGCCACGATCGGAATAAAGAACGACGCCCGGAGCTCGATGACCCCCAGCAGACAGACCGGGGCCAAGGTCACGACCGCCGCGATGGCCTGGGACCCGAGGGAAACCCAGAAAGCACCGGGGCGCGGGGACCGTTCCGCCGCCGTCCATCCGGCCACCAGCACCATCAGCCCGGTCGCGGCGACGTTCAACCCCAGATGATTGATCTCGAAAAACACCAGCAGAAGCCCACCCACCAGCGCCAGCTGAAGAAACACCCGCACGAAGGAGACCACGAACTCGCGCACGAACCGAAGCCGGTAGTGGACCATCAGGGCCACGGCCACGGCGACCATCCCCAGGGTGTAGGCCAGTTCCCGGTACGGGATGTGGAGCAGAAAGGCCCCCAGGGACTCCAGGTAGCCCGAATACGTCACGGGGCCTCGACCCCGGCCGTCAGGCGTTCGAAGCGTCCCCCCTCCAGGCGATACCCGGGCACGTCCAGCTCCTCGATCTCCCGGGGGTTGTGGGTCACCACCAGAACCCCGGTGTCCCCGGAGAGGTCGCGGATGAGCCCGTCGATCGTTCGGCGGGATCGTTCGTCGAGCGAGGCCGTCGGCTCGTCCAGCAGCAAAAACCGGGGACGCACCGAGAGGGCCCGGGCCAGGGCCAGCCGTTTCTGCTCGCCCCCGGAAAGGGTCCCCGCCGGCTGATCGAGCCCGACCTCGAGACGACACCGCTCCAGCAGGGCCGAGGGATCCACGGACAAATCGTGGTAGTCGGCCGCCAGCCGAAGGTTGTCCTCCACGCTTCCGGGAAACATCCGGGGCGTTTGATGCAGAAGAACCACCCTCCGACGCCAGTCCTGCGGGTCGGTCTCCTCGAACGGGACGTCGTCCAGGAGGATGCGCCCTTCGTGCGGACTCACCAGGCCGGCCAGGATGCGAATCAGGGTGGACTTCCCGGCCCCGCTGGGTCCAAAAAGGACCCGAAGCTGATCGTCCTTCAGCGTGAAGGACACGTTCTCGAACAGCACCCGGTCGTGGAACCGATGGGAGAGATCACGAGCCTCGAGACGCACGGCGTCCACCTCCGGGGGGCTGTCTCAGTGCGATCCATGGACCCAACCTCGCGCCCGGGGGCTTCATAATAAGTCAGACCGAGCTCGACGGGGACGGCACCCATATCAGTCCCAAACGATCCGGCTGAAGAACGTGCCCGTCCGATACTCCTGACTTCCGCCGCGCCGAAGCCCCGCCGGTAAAGGGACTTTACGGGTCCGTCGGGAGGACTGCTATCATGCACGCCGTTTCGACGGAGGGCGTTTTGCCGCTGGAATGCTCCTTCGAGACAGGGGAGAATCGGGAGAGAGGGTCGACCCGTGACGCCCGCCGGGAATTCTAGGTCACCTTGATCCCCTGGATGGTTCTTCCACCGTCTGGCCCGCGCTGTGTTGCCGATCCCCTTCATTTTTCGACTCGCGTTGGACCCGCCGTGCCGGGAGGTTGCCCGTAATGGCCGCCGAACAGGAGAGCCTCTCCCGCGACATGTCCCTCTTCGACATCACCATGATCGGGGTCGGGGCCATGATCGGGGCGGGGATCTTCGTGCTCACGGGGGAGGCCGCGGGGATCGCCGGACCGGCTCTCGTGCTCGCGTTCGCACTCAACGGTCTCGTGGCCCTGTTGACCGCCATGGTCTACGCCGAGCTCGGCTCGGCGATTCCCGAGGCGGGCGGGGGCTACCTGTGGGTGAAGGAAGGGCTGCCCGGGGCCCAGGCCTTTCTCGCCGGGTGGATGAGCTGGTTTGCCCACGCCGTGGCCGGGGCCCTGTACGCACTGGCATTCGGATCGTTTCTCTTCGAGTTCTTCCACATCTTCGGACTGCCCCTCGGCTGGCTGGACTGGATCAACGTCCTGATGGCTCCTCTGGGTGTCGAGCTGACCCGCCTGACCATCGCCAACAAGCTCTTCGGCCTCGGCATCGCGCTGCTCTTCGCCTACATCAACTACCGCGGCGCCAGCGAAACGGGTCTGGCCGGCAACATCGTAACCGTGGCCAAAGTCGTCGTTATCGGAATCTTCTGCTTCTTCGGGCTGAAGTTCATGTTCTTTCCGGAGGCCGGATTCTCCCTCGCCAGTCTCCCCGGCACGGTGTCCGCCGAGGGGGGAATGGGCCTGGAGTACCTGGACGACTTCATGCCCCGGGGATGGATCGGCGTCCTGTCGGCGATGGGGCTGACCTTCATCGCCTTCGAGGGCTACGAAATCATCGTGCAGGCCGGCGAGGAGGTTGAGAACCCCCGGGAAAATATCCCGAAGGCCGTCTTCTGGTCCCTGGCGATCGTGGTTCCCATCTACATCCTGGTCGCCTTCGTGCTTATCGGGGGGTCGACGCCGGCGCTTCTTTTCGAGGCCCTCGAGTCACTGCGTCCCCCCGAGTACATCCACCAGCTCGGGGCCGGCCCCCACGACCCGACCTGGAACCGTGTGGGTCACGTCGGCGCGCTTGGACTGGCCAAGGGCGCGAAAGCCTTCGTCCCCGTCGGTGTCCTGGTCTTCCTGTTCGGGGGCATACTTTCCACCATGTCCGCCCTCAACGCCACCACGTTCT
>CAZEBV010000095.1:0-9195 GCA_964510695.1 uncultured bacterium | reverse complement strand
ACGTCGGGTTCCAGCTGGGGGTCTGTGCGGCGCTTCGGGACTGGGGGTTTCGGTTCCCCACGGGATGCCGAAAGCCGGGGGAACCCCGGGAGTACGGTCACGGGGTCCTCAACCCCGTGATCGGCTCGAGTTCCGGGGCCTTCGCGGCCATCTGTGCCGTCATGGGTCACGGGCGGGGGGACCTTCTGGGGGACACCGGGTCGATCGAACCCATCACCGAAAGCATCATCAAAGACCGCACCGAAAGCAGCCCGCTGGCGCTTATCAGGCGGCTGTTCACGTCACGCCGCAAATACACCCGCCTCAAGCAGCTCGTCAAAAGTGAACCGTCCATCTACGAGCACTTCATCAACACCTACTACCCGCTCTGGAAGATGGACGCCCTCGAGGCGTACCTTCGGGACGAACTGCTCGACGGGTGCGACTTCGCGTCCCTTCAGGCCCAGCTGTTCGTGCTGGCGGTGACCCAGGAACAGCGCTTCACCCTCATCCTGGGCGACGAAAACCAGCCGCGGAAACCCGACAACGACTACATGTTCCAGGACGGCATCGAACCCTGGTCGGCGGCCGCCGGTTCGATGTGTCTGCCCCCCTACTACCAACCCTACGAACTCGAGGACCCACCCTCCCGGCTCGCGCCCGCCGACGGGGAGAGCGTCGTGCTCATCGACGGCGAGACCCGGGACCCTTTCAGCACGGACGCCGCGGAGGAATCGGGGGCCGACCTGGTGATCGTCTCCTCGTTCTACCGGGTCCACGAATACTCCCCGGAGCTCGGACACATCAGCGACTACGGCACCATTCCGGTGATGTGGCAGCAGGACGCCCAGGGGAAGGACGCCCGCAAGCACGATTCGATCCAGAACCGCCGACGGCGGCAGGAAGCGCTGCGCCGGTTTCGACGCCACCTCGAGGAGTGCTGCCCCGACGCGGACACGGTGGACGAGAAAATGGCCGAAATGGAACGGGTTCTGGAAACCCGGGAGGACCTGGACGTCATCGAGATTCAGGCCCAGGAGCACCGATCGAAGGAGCTTACCTACCCGTACTGGGACCCCTTCGGGCTGAAACGGGACGTGCTGGACTTCCTGTACGAAGCCGGCCGCGAGATCACCACGCAAAAGCTGGAAGAGGCCCTGGGCGACCAGCATCCCGCCTGAGCCCGGGGCGCAGCCCGGACGGGGTCAAATCAGCCCAGCCAACGAGGAAGGTAATACCCCCCGAGGAACCCCGCCAGCACCACTCCCATGAGGGTAAGCATGGACTTGACGATGTCGTCGATCGGCGGGGAGACCGGTCGAACGCCCACCCGCCGGACCAGCCGACCCAGGTATTCTCCCTTTCCGGGCCGGACGCGCCGCCGGGCGGTGACCGTGTCCCCGTCCGGATCCCGGAGGGTCATGTCGAACTCGTCCGGAACGTGCTGAGTGTAGAGTCGGTAGCGGCCGGACGCGTCCACGTCGAGGTCGTAGCGGGTTCCGTCGGGGTTCAGCGCCAGGACCACACAGGGGCTGCGGGTGTCAATCCGACCGCCGGCCTGAACCGACGGACACTCCGTCCCGAACCACTGACGGGCCCGCTCGTCGGGGTGATCGCCGGCGGCCTTCACAAGGACCCACTTCATCGAGGGGTCCGAGCTCGCCCGGAAACGAACCGTATGCTCCCCCTCCCGGAGCGTGTACAGGCCCATCTCCTCCCAGGGGGCCTCGTCCGCGGCGGTCTCACCGTGGGTGTCCTCCCCGTGCTCGTGGTCGTGGCCGGCCGGGGCGGGGTCGCTCACCCGGTAGAGGTCAACCACGAGGTAATGGGGGGCCCCGTCGAACAGCTGCACGTCGAACCGGGCGCGCCCCTCTTCCAGGAAGACGGCCTGACGGATCATCTCCAGCCCACCCTCGGCGTGGACGAAGCGGGCGTCGGCCCGGACGACGGCGTCGTGGTGACCCGGAGCCCCCGGTTCGCCGTGGTCGGGGTGATCGTGCGCCCGGTCCGGGTCCCCGGGGGAACGGACCCGAAGCCGCACGCTGAGCAGCTCCCCCACCCGAACCGGCCGGGGAAACAGGTCGACGTCAAGGACACGTTCCCCCGTGGTTCCATGGAAACCCGTCTCCTCCCGGAGGGTTTCGGGATCCCAGTCCCCCGCTCCATGAGCGTGAACCGCCGTGGGCCCGGCCGCCGTCATGAGCCCGAGGCTCAACAGCCCGACCATCAGGCCGGCCGGGCCCGGAGGGGTCGAAGCCCGGGAAACGAGGTAGCCGGCCGCCGCGCCGATCAGCAGGAGAACCCCCAGGAAAACCGCAAGGTAGCCCTTCTCACGGGGGTTCTCGTTGACGTCGAAGCGGACGGTCTTCGAGGCGCTCCCCCGGGGTCCTTCCACGCGGGTTTCAAACCGATAGGGTCCCCGAATCGGCAGCACCATGGCCGTCTCGTGCACGCCCGCCGGCAGGGTCACGGTCCCGTCCAGCAGCGGGGTGCCCTCCACCACGGGAAAATCGGTCGAGAACCAGAACGTCCTGGGCGGGGCGTAAAGACGATACGAAAGGTCCACGTCCCGGGCCGGCTCGCCCCCCCGCGTGACCCGAACCCGAAGTTCCACGAGGTCCTGATCCGGCACGATGGCGGACGGCTCGGGATGGGTCACAACCGCGATCTCGTAGGCCCCGGTGTCCTCGCCCGTCCCCTCCGATTGATCGGCGTTGGCCTCGAGGGGGTTCACCCCTGCGATCAGCGCGCCGAAGGCCGCCGTCCAGAGGATCCAGAACGCCACGTTCCTGCTCACGAACCACACGCTCCCGTAACAACAGACTCAGACCGAATCCGCCAACCTTCGCCCCGGTTCAGGAGGTCTCCAGCAGTTCGGAAAATCCCACCGAGACCTGCGCCGCCACGAGGCTTTCCTGGTCCAGGCGGTTCGCGAGGACGGGGTCGAAGTCCCGCCTGACGTACTGGAGGGAGGCCATCACCCCGGGCATAAGACCCAGGTCCACGACCGCCCCCCGGACCTCCTCGGGGTGATCGATCCACTCGTCCGTTCGCTCGTAGACAAGGGTACCGTCCAGGGGTCGATTCCCCACCCGGACGAGGTCCCGGGCAGTCAGCTCGAGGGTCAGGGCCTCGGGCGTGCCCCCGGCAAGGGGTCCCGCCTCGTATTCGTCCGTCGCGGTGACCCAGGCGGCCTGAACCAGAAGGGGCCCACCCTCCAGCCGCCCGTACAGGCTGAGGCCGCCGTTCTCGTCGGCCCCGGGCCCGAGTTCCCGGATGAGGGTCCCGCTGTTGTTGATGCTGTTGGTCCACTGGACGCTCAGCTCGCTACGGGGGGTCCTCCAGTCAAGGCCCACCACGAGGTCGTCCAGGTCGTCGTCCTCCGCCCGACCCGACTCGGTGTCACCGCCGTCCCCGCCGAAGACCCCGGCGTAGGCCTTCCAGCCGTCCGAAGGGGCCAGGCCCACCATCCAGAGGCTCTCCAGGGTCTCCCCGAGGGCCAGGGTCTGAGGCTCGGAGATGACGTCGAACGTATGGTACGCCATCCGGGTCCCGAAGGGACTGTAGAACTTGCCCAGCTTCAGGTACCAGGGACAGGCGTTCACGTCCTCCCGACCGGGTCGATCCGCGAGTACGCGCTCGGTCCCGGCCAGCACGACGTAGGCCTGATCGACGTCCAGACCCTGGCCGGCCCGGCCCGAATCAAGCCCCTCCTCCATCAGAAGAACCACGTTCGCGTCCACGTAGCGGTGCGGGGAGGCCCCCACGCTCAGCTCGAGGGTGTTCACGTCCACGGATCCGGTGTCGGCCCCGCCGCCCCCCAGGAAGTCCTGGTCCAGGTGCGCGGCCACGGACCGGACCGCCCCCCCGAAACGCAGACCGCCCGGGTCGACCGCCCCGCGGGCCGCCTCGCCGGCGGGCAGAACCACCAGCCCCACCACCAAAAGAAGCCTCCACAACCCGGTATTATGACGCATGGTGTGTGCGTCCCCCCTTTTTTAAATTGAAAATAGATCGCAGTTTAGTCCCGGGTGAAGGGGCTGTCAAGGGCTTTTTTAAAAACGGATTGCACTTCTCGGGCCGTCGTCCCCCGGGAGACGATTCCCGGGCTCAGCCCCCGGAGAAGAGCGTCCGGAACAACCGACGGGTTCGGTCGGTGTTCCATCGGTGGGGTCCGTCCAGTTTGGCGCGGGGGGTCCCGGACGGGTCGATCAGCCAGGTCTCCGGCACGCCGCGCACCCGATAGCGGCGGCTGACGGTTCCCTCCCCGTCGAGCAGAACGGGGAAAGTCAACCCGTAGCGGTCGACGAAGTCCTCCACGCGATCGGGGTTCTCCTGAAGGTTCACCGCCAGCCACACGAACCGATCCTCGGGAAACCGCTCCCAGAAGTCCTGCATCGAGGGCATCTCCAACCGGCAGGGCGGACACCAGGTGGCCCAGAAATTGATCAGAACCCAGCGACCTCGATGGTCCCGAAGCCGGTGAGTGTCCCCGTGGAGGCCCTTCAGCCGAAAATCGGGATCCCCCGGGGGAGACGCGGGGACGAACCCCATCCCACGCAGCCCGTCCTGAACCGTGTCCGGGAGCGTCGACCAGTGGGCCTCGGATCGGCGCAGGTCCCCGGAGCCGGCCCCGGGGCGGTGGGTGGACCGGAAGGCCTCACGATCCTCACGCACCGACTGCATGCGCTGAAGTTCCCCGGCGAGGGGCCATCCCAGGCCGACGAAAAGAACCACCGCCACCGCCGGCCAGAACCAGCGCTTCACGCCGAACCCCGGCGGAGGGACCCACCGTCCCCGGGGCCGAAGCCTCCCATCAGAGCCGATCCACCCCGGACCGCCCGGTCGGTTCGACCGACGTCTCGAACACGGCACCGCCCTCCAGGCACAGGCTCCAGAGGACCATGACCGACGCCATCAGGCCGAATAGAACCCCGGTTCCCCGGGGCGTGGTCGCCCCGGCCACCTCCTCGAGAAACAGCCCGCCCAGCAGGCTGCCCGCGAAGGCGCCCAGGTACTGGCTCATGTTGAACAACCCCACGGCCGTTCCCCGATCCGACCGCGGAACGCTCCGGGTGACCGCGGACGGAAGGAGGGCCTCCAGAAGGCTGAACCCCACGAAATACCCCCCGAGCGCCAGCAGCACGAGCCACAGCCCCCCCGGCACCCAGACCATCCCCACGAGTCCGGCGACGAGCACCGCCACGGAGGCCAAGGCAACCTGCGGCAGGTAGCCCCGGCGCTCCGCCAGAAAGACGGTCGGAAACATCACCACGCCGCTGATCCCGACCACGCCCAGGTAGACCAGCCAGACCCTCTCCGGGCTCACCGTCCGATACAGGAGAAAGGGCAGCACCACGAAGAGCGCCCGCAGGGTCCCGTTGAGCAAAAAGATACCGCCGTTGAGCCGCCAGAGGGCCCCGTTTCGCGCGACGGTCCCCACCCGGTCCGTCGACAGCTGAACCTCCTCCCGGTGCGATTCCCTCTCGGGGACGGGGACCGCGAGGAGGACCACCGCGATGGCCCCGACGGTCAACCCCGCCATCAGCTCGAAGATGAGGGGCACGCCCCAGGCGGAGGCCACCAGGGGTCCACCCACCAGCCCCAGGCCCAGCGCCAGACCCACGGACCCGCCGACACCCGCCATGGCCCGGGTGCGAGACCCCGAACGGGTCAGGTCCGCCAGCAGCGCGATCAACACCGACGCGATGGCCCCGGATCCCTGCAGGAACAATCCCCCGATCAGGGTCCAGATCGTGGTGGCCCAGGCCGCCATCAGCGCCCCCATGGCAAACAGCACCAGCCCGGCCACGATCACCGGCCGGCGGCCGAGACGGTCGCTGGCCCATCCGAAGGGAACCTGAAGAAGCGTCTGACTCAGCGGGAAGGCGCCCACCGCCAGGCCGATCAGAAGCGGGGAGGTACCCGGCAGTTCGCTCGCGTAGGGACTGAGGACGGGCAGCACCAGAAACAGCCCGAGCATCCGGAGGAAGAAGACGCTCCCCAGGCTCAGGATGGCGCGCCATTCTCGGCCCGTCAGTCCGGGGGTGGACGAGGTCATTACAGAAGCGGTGCCATCGCCCCGAAGTGCCACCCACCCATCATGAGCAGGGCGGAAACCAGGAACAGACCCAGCCGCCAGGCGCCGGTCAGACGGTTCCCCACGTGGCCGACGGCGGCCGCCAGAATCATCAGAATCACGTGATTGACCCACGGTGCAAGCAGGCCGCCCAGCTGGGGGCCGATCGACCAGACCATCACGCCCCCCAGGACAACCTGAAGGTCCATCAGGCCCACGAAACCCCGGCCGGCGATTTCCGTGACACGGTCGTCCTCGTTTCCGCGGTAGGCCTGCCAACCACACAGCCCCACCACCGCCCAGACCAGAACCAGCAGAACGTAGCCGAGATGCTGATGGGATGCCGCCACCATGTCCATGTGAGGATCCCTCCCGGGATGGTATGTCGAACCCGAGTTACCAGACGCCCCCTGTCCGCCGGGACAGGACGGTCAGGCTTCGGATCGAGGTTCGTACGTGATTCGAACGCGATCCCCGTCACGGGGCACGTAGCGGGCCGGCCGATCCAGGCGTCGACCGTTCACGTAGACCGACACGCGGCCCGGCTCGTTCCCGCAGCGATCGCCGTTTCGATAGGTCCGCCCGTCGGGCAGCACCAGAACGGTGTCGCCGAGCCGACCGCCCAGGCTGCGAACGAAACGACCGAGGTTCGCCCGCCGACCGGCCGTTTCCCGGGTGTGGGGATGAACGTGGATGCGTCCGGATCCGTGGGTATGAACGTCCCCCTGACTGTAGGGCTGATGCGGGAGCGTCCGACCACACACGACGATCTCGTAGTCCGCGTGCCAGTGATCGCCGGGTCGGGGAAGAGGACGGGTGCCCCAGGTCCCATAGGCCCAGTACCCTCCCCCGACGAGGAGGGCGGCCAGCGTCCCCCACAGCAGCCACGATCCCCACCGGATCCCGGAGCCGTTTCCGTGCACGGCGGCCCGATGCTGCTCGAGGGCCTCGCCGTTGGCGAACGTGCGGCCGCACTGCGAACATTCCGTGCTGGAGGCCATGGTGAGATCGTCCCGCTGCTCGTCAGGGGTATTCGGATCGCGAAGGGACGCTACGCCTCCGAACCCTCCAGCTCGTCGGTGGAGAGAATCCGGGCTTCCTCCTTCTGTCGGGCCTCGTACAGGGCCAGGCGCGCCTTCTTAATCAGTTCGTCCGCCTCGGTGCCGTCACCGGGGTACCCGGCCACCCCGCCGCGGATCGACACGGAGACCTCCTCGGCTCCCGTCAGAAAAGGATCCTCGACCAGACGCACCAGTCGGGACGAAGAGATCATGGCCTCCTCCAGGTTCGTGTTGGGATACAGGATGGCCACCTCGTCGTCGGACAGACGTCCCCCGACGTCGATTCGACGGAAGTTCTGGCGGATGATGTTACCCAGTTTGCGCATAACCTCCCGGGCCGTCCCCGGGCCGTGGGCCTCCACGAGCTCGTCGTGGTTCTCAACCTCGACCACGAGAATCGAACAGGGCAGTCCGTAGCGTTCACCCCGTTCGATCTCGAGGTCCAGCTGGTGTTCGAAGTACCGTTCGGTCTTGAGGCTCGTCAGGTCGTCCTCGATCGCGTGTCTCTCCCCCCCTGAGTGAACCTTCATGGTGTTTAGGGTGATGGTGCAGAGGGTCGAAAGGCTGCTCATGACGAAGCGGTCGAGGTCCGAAAGCCCGTCCTCGGAGACCGGGTAATTGTAGAGGACCACCAGCCCCAGGTCACGATTCCCCATCTCGAGGGGAAGGTAGACGTCGACCGTCACGTCGTCGGGGGACTCCCGGACGAGGACCTTCCGTTCACCCAGACCCAGTTCCCGAAGCCGGTCGAGCGTAACGACGGCCCGATCCCCGGGATCCTCCTCGACGTCGGAAACCTCGAACCCGTAACTTCGGGCGAGCTGATAGCGGGACCCCGAGAGCGAGTAGTAGCCCGCCTCGCTGACGTCCAGCCGGCGGCAGACCAGTTCGAAGAGCCGGTCGAGCACGTCCTCGGGGTCCCGGGAGGTCTCCAGGATCTCCCCGGTCTCGATGAGCCACTGACTCATCCCGGAACGCTGACGATGGTGGCGGTAATCGGCCCCCAGGTCGATGAACTCCGCGAGCGTCCCCAGCACGTCCTCCAGGACCTCCGGGGGATCACCGGGGCCCTCGAGGGCTCCGTACCATCGCCCGCGAACCGCGAGGTGCCGAAGGTAATTCCCCTCCGAGAGGAGACCCCGGTCGGCCCCGCGAACCGCCTCGATGTCGGGGGACTCGGGGGGGTCGGCCTGTCCCCGAAGACACACGGCCTCCACCCGCCGGACGTCCTCGCTCGGAAGGTCCTCCAGCGGGGCCGGCCGGTACAGAATCAGCAGCTCGTCGTCCGTCTGCTCCGACACCCAGTCCGCGGCGGCCGCGTAAAGCTCCTCCGGGTCCCCGAAATGAGGGTAGATTCGGGACCAGAGTTCCAGCGTGCGAGTGCTCACGGTCGACCATCACCCTGAATGGCGGGGCACACGGGGGATCCTCCACTCACCCCACCGGAATCCGGAGGGACGTTCCGCGAACTTCGTCCCGCTCGACGAAAGCAAGGCTCAGAGCGGGAAACCTAATCCTGTTCCATTTCCCCATAGGATGCAAGGAGCGGTCGGGGCTTCATTCGGTTTGCTCCCGTTCCCGCAGCCGATCGGCCAGGCGGGTGTGTCGACGCTGAGGCTCGTCGTTACGCACGGCCATGGCCAGCGCACGGCGGGACCCCACGACCACCGCGAGCTCCCGGGCCCGGGTCAGGGCCGTGTAAAGAAGGTTGCGCTGAAGCATCACGTAATGCTGGGTCAACAGACAGATCACCACCGCCCGGTATTCGCTGCCCTGACTTTTGTGGATCGTGGCCGCGTAGGCCAGCGTCAGCTGGCCCCGCTCGTCACCCTCGTAGGTGACCGTGCCGGCCTCCGGGAACCGAACTTCCACTCGTCCCTCGCCGGGATCCAGCGTGTGGACCCGTCCGACGTCCCCGTTGAACACGCCCTTGTCGTAATTGTTGGAAAGCTGCATGACCCGATCCCCCGGACGAAGCGATCCCTCCCCCTCGCCGCCGTCGGGGTTCAGACGATCCTGAAGTTCCTCGTTCAGACGATCCACGCCGCAGACCCCCCGGTACATCGGGGCCAGAAC
>CAZEBV010000094.1:0-9253 GCA_964510695.1 uncultured bacterium | reverse complement strand
CGCCGAGCTGTCGGTCAGCTTCTACCCAGCCGTTCGGCTGAGCGGGGAGCGATCCCCGCCACCTCACAGGCCCGAATCGCGCGGGCGGATCGGCCCGGGAATCTTCCCGGTCGATCCCTCGCCGGTAAGGGTTCGTTTCTCCCTTCCCCTCCCCCTTGATGGGGGAGGATTCAGGAGGAGGTGACCGGGTCGGGACACCCCGACCGATACTCAAATCGGATAGGTCCCACCCACAGTGAGGAGGGTTGCCGGCGCCGAGACGCGTCGGGCAATCCTCCTCACTTTTTTTATGTACCGACCGCGCCGAAAGGGACAGGTGAGATTGCGAGAATCGTCCCCTCCCTCGAACCACACCCGTCAGGTTCCTTCCCCGGGTCGAACACCGAAGGTAGAGTAGGGCAATTGCTGTCTTTGGCAGAGCCTGAACGTTCCTTCTGCAGGAGGAGGACGCCGTAAACAGCGTTAGGTGCGTTGGCTGGCTTCTTCCTGCTTTCATGCCGCCTGACGGCTCGTCCCGAAGGATGGTTTTTTCATCGAGCAGGAGGGCCGTTCACTGCTCAGTTTTTTGAGATCAATCCAGAGGAGCCATTCTCCAGGGGAGGAGGAAGCAAGACGGCTGCTTCTCGTCTCCGGCCTCTTCGAGCGGGGTTTTGCGACCGGGCTCGAGCGCAGTCACGGCCGGGTTTTCTGACAGGGAACCGATTGTTCTGCCGCACGCTCATCCTGCATAAATTCGAAGTTACTTTCCCAGGGAGGGAATCGAGACTGTGTTCAAAAAAATGTTGACGTGTGCCGCGGTGCTGGTTTTTGCCTTCACGCTGACGCCTTCGGCGGTTGAGGCAAACATGTCCGTGGGGGCCGACATTGTGGGCCGGTGGGACGCCACCGAATCGGATGGAACGTCCTCGTCGTCCACCTTCCAGGAGCCGGCCGCGAACCTCCATGTTTCCGGAGATTTGGGTGAGAACCTGCGGGCGTATGCGGAACTTCAGGTTCCTCCCGATCCGAATGAGCTTCTGTCCAACACCTCCCTCAATGGAATTTTCCTGAGTGAGGCATACGTGAACGTGAACGAAATCGTCCCCGTCGACCTGAAGTTCGGCAAGTTCGTGGTCGACTTCGGCAACCGTCACCTTCAGCGCTCCGACAACGCCCAGGTCCAGGATAACCCACTGATCGGGAACGATCTTTTGGATCCCGTGGGCCGCCAGAGCGGCCTGGAATTTTCCGCCGAGCACGCGGGCGGTCGGATGGGATGGGCGCTTGGTATCACCAACGGAACCGCAGGTTCGAACTACTTCGACGGAAACGGGTATGCCTTCATCCCCAAAGTCTGGGGCGACTTCGGCCTCGGCCTGAATGGAGCGGTGTCTTATTACACCGTGGATCCGGATACCGCAGGGAGCGACAATCTGTTCACCCGGGCTAACACGAGGGAAGGTCTCTACACAATCGCGTCGGATCCCTACCAGGCGACCCCCGTTTCGTTTACCGTGGGGGGAGCCGCGGGTGGAGGCCTTCGACAGGCGTCGCTGGGGAAACTCGGCGGCGGCTTGCCGGGCAACGACATTTCCGCCTGGCAGGTGGATTTCGGCTGGGACGGTCAGATGGGCGAGGTCAACGCGTGGTGGATCAGCGTGGAGGATGAGGCCCCCAGCCCCTCCGTCGAACTGCGGTCCTACGGGCTGGAAGGGGTCTTTAACTTCACCCCCGACGCCTACGGTGCCTTCCGCTACAGCACTGCGAGCACTGAGACCAGCGGTGCGACGGCGGGTGAATCCGACCGGCTTCAGGTTGGCGCCGGATACCATCTGACCGAGCGTGCCGTGGCCAAGCTTGAATGGGTTGATCAGACTAACGAACTCGGGTCACCGGCCGTGCTGGGTTTTAATACCCGTGACGCCGACGGCTTTCTTGTGGAACTTTCGGCCAGCTTCTAAGCGGCCGCACGGCTTGAGCGGGGAGCGATCCCCGCTTTATCAAAGGCCCGAATCGTGCGGGCGGATCGGCCCGGGAGTCCTCCCGGCCGATCCTCCGCCGGTAAGGGTGACGCTGTCCCGGCTTCATCCCCTCGGCGTGTTTCCTTCTCCCCCGGTGGGAGAAGGTGCCCGAAGGGCGGATGAGGGGGGGAAGATCGGGTCGGAACGCCCCGACCGATACTCAACATCGGATAGGTCCCACCGACAGTGAGGAGGGCTGCCGGCGCCGAGACGCGTCGGGCAATCCTCCTCACTTTTTTATGTACCCCCCCCGGAAACCAACTTTAAGATAGTCCTGGAATTGGTAACTTTGAGAGGTTCCTTCGTTCCTTCAGGAGAGGTCGGCGCGGGGAAAACCATTCACCCCCACCCCGACCCTCCCCCGTCAAGGGGGAGGGGGAGGCGAAGCCACCACTGGGTCCGTGGCGCTTCTCGTTTTGAGTTCCACCGTGGGTTCATGGTCAAATCTTACGATTGGGGCTTGGCCGTCCTCTCTCCCTCGATGGGAGAGAGTTCGAGAGAGGGTGATCGAAGCGGCCCGGGGATGGTACGCTGAGTCGGTTGTCAATCTTTTTGCGGGACGAAATTTTGGACCATGACGTTGAGTTTTTCGGGAGGAACACCGGATGCTTCGAGACCGCCTGACGCCGCTAGCAGCGATTTTCTTCCTGGTGGTCGCCGCCTCGCCCGGCTCGGCCGAGGTTTCCCTGGGGGCCGATCTGGCCACCTGGCTGAACGGCACCGAGGCCGAGAACGCCCCGCTCGTCACCGGGAACGACCCCAACGACAATTCCGTGGGCTTCGGCGATCCGGCGGCCAACCTGCACATTCAGGGGGATGTGAGCGAGGACGTCCATGCCTACCTGGAGGTCTACCTCCTGCCCGACCCGGACGGGATCCTCGGCGCGACCGGACGGGACCCGGTGGTCCTCAACGAGGGTTACATTCGCTTTCAGGACCGTCTCGGCTGGCACGCACGGGGGCCCGTCGACCTGACGGTGGGACAATTCGAGCTGGACTTCGGGAACCGTCACCTCGAGCGCTCCGACAACGCCGAGGTGCAGGACAACCCCCTGATCGGCAACGACGTGATGGATCCGGTGGCGAAACAGGCCGGCCTGGAGGCCTCGGGTTCCCTTTACGGCCGGTCCCTCGAGTGGGTGCTGGCCGCCACCAACGGGACGGCCGGAGCGGCCTTCGAGGAGGACGCGGGGCCCGGGCTGAGTTCGAAGCTGCACGGTCAACTCGAGGCCGGTCTACCCGGTACGGTCTCCTACGCCGTCTCCGCCTACGCCGTGGATCATACGGGCTCCTTCGCTTCCGCCGCGGACAACCTGTTCCGGGCGGAGGACGCCAGCAGCCTGCCCGGCCTGAACCACTACCAGGGCTTCGCCGTGCCGACCTTCAGTCTGACGGGCCGGGACGTGGAGGCCTGGCAGGTGGACCTCAGGTGGCAGAACGACACCCTCGAGGTGAGCGGCTGGCGGGGCGACTACAAAGACGAGGACGTCACGCCGCAGGACGTCGTCTACTACGGGCTCGAGGCCGTCTGCCGGGCCACGCCCTACCTGCACGGGGCCGCCCGCTACAGCGTTGTCGACGAGTCCCCGGATTCGTTCTTCTCCGACGACCAGGTCGACCGGCTGCAGCTCGGCGGGGGGTTTGCCTTCAACGAGCGCACTCTTGCCAAGCTGGAGTGGGTGGACCAGACGGCCGAGGGGTTCGGCACCGGCGGGGACGACCTCGAAAGCAGCGGCCTGACCGCCGAGCTGTCGGTGATCTTCTGACGCACCCGGTTCGCCTGCACCGCCGGACCGCCCGTCTTTGAATTGGGGACGGAGGTCAAAAGTTAAAAGTCGGCGTACTTGTCTCATTCCAAACGGTCGTTTCCTGTGCTGCGGACACAGACAGTCAGCCATTCGACCCGTTTATTCCGGTCGGGAGGAGCCCCGGTAACTCCGGCAGGGGTAGTTCTCTCCCTCGATGGGAGAGCGTCAGAGAGAGGATGGTTCGTCCTTCAGGCACCGTCTGTCGCCGGGGGAGAAGGGAAGACCGTTTCACCCCCACCCCGGCCCTCCCCCGTCAAGGGGGAGGGAGGAGATGTGTGGCGGCTGCCGTCAAGGGGGGGAGGAAGACAGTGATGGTGGGTGCTGCCCGTCAAGGGGGAGGGGGTATGAGGCCCACGGACGGTGGTCTGTTACGTTGTTGGGTGGTGTCGGGGGATTGTAAGCTTGCTGTTCGCCCCCCCCGGGAATGGATCGAGTGGTGAGCCCGAAACGCTCCGACTGTCCGCCAGGAGATTCGATAATGGTTGTTCTTTCCGGACGATGGCCCCGGATCGTTCCTGTGCTGATGCTGGTTGGGTTGCTCCCGCTGGCGGGACCCGCCCGGGCGGAGATGGAGTTCGAGGCGGACGTGATGGCGACCGCCCAGTCCCTGACCAGCGAGGTCGGAGGACGGGAGGGGACATCGTCCTTCGGTTTCGGGACGCCCCGGGCCAACCTTTACCTCTACGGCACGGTAACCCGCCGCTGGGACGCCTACGTGGAGTTTCACCTCAACCCGATCACCGCTCCGTCCGGTTCCGAGGTGCTCGTTGACGAGTCCCACCTCGTCTGGAGCTACGGCGACGTGCTGAACCTGAAGGTCGGCCGGTTCGAGGTCGACTTCGGTCACCTGCATCGTCTCCGGACCGACAACGCTCGGACCGAAAACAACGCCTTCGTGACCAACGGCCTGGTGGATCCGCACGCCGTGGAGACCGGGGTGGAGGCCTCGGGCCGACTGGCCGACCGTGAGCTGGCCTGGTCGGCGGCGCTGACGAACGGTCTGGGGGACGAGGGGTCCCCCTTCGACGAGAAGGCCGAGTTCGCCAGCGTCGGGAAGATCTGGGGATATCCGACCGAGAATCTCTCCGTGGCGGCGTCCCACTACTGGGTCGATCAGTCGAAGGCTACCGGCGGAAGCAGCCTGTTCGGCGACACCCGCTTTGCGGCCATCGAGGGGCTTCACCCCGGGACGAGTCCCCCGCCGGCTCCGGTGGGTCGAGATCTCATCGTGGGGGAGGCGCTGGGGGCCGGCCAGGAGGTGTCGGCCTGGCAGCTTGACCTGAACTACCATCTGACGGGTGACCTCGAGACGCTTCGCGTCTGGCTGGGGAACATCGAGGATCAGGACGTCAACGGGCCCGCCCCCGGAGACCCGACCACCGAATCGACCTACGTCGGGCTGGGGGGACGGGTCGTTCTGACGTCGGAGACTTACACTGCGGCCCGCTGGGAGCGGCTGATGCCGGACCGCGTGGCCGGCACGTCGGTGTCGGGCGAGCCGGAGATGGTCTCCCTGGCCGCGGGGACCCGGCCGACCCGGAACACGCTGCTGAAGCTCGAGTGGCTGCAAATGGACCGGGACGGGCTGAGCGGGGCCGACGTGACGGTCCAGGGGGGGATTCTGTCCTTCTCCGGTCGGTTCTGAGACCCGTGAGGAGGCGGGGCCCCTGCTGGCTCTTTACCGGATTTCTCGCCCGGACGATTGGTTAACGGGACGGGTTCGATTCGATGAGCGGCCCCTCTCCTGCTTGATGCGGGACTCGATCGTGTGGTATACACCATGGGAGGCAATTCGCGTCATTCTACCACACTGAACGTTTACCCGCACCGCCGACCCCCATGACCGGACGAACCCCGGGAGGTTCCACCGTGAACCGCGCTTTCCGACAGCTTGGCTGCCTGCTGCTTGTGACCCTGATCTCATCGGCCGCCGTTCAGGCGCAGCCTCCCTCCCTCGAGGTCGGCCTGGACGCCGTGCAGCGTGTCCAGTGGCTGGAGAGCGAGGCCGGGGGGTTTTCGAACGACGAGGCCCCCGGGTTTCAGCATCCCCTGGCCAACGTCCATCTTCGGGGGACGATCGCCCAGGACGTACATACCTACGTCGAACTTCATCTGAACGACCGGACCCCCGGGTCGGACGAGGTCGAGGTCAACGAGGCCTACCTGCGCTACACCGGCCTGCGTCCCCTGGCGCTCAAACTGGGGAACTTCGAGGTCGACTTCGGGGAGCAGCACCGGTTTCGTTCGGACAACGCCCAGGTGCAGGACAACCCCTTCGTGGGCAACTCCCTTACCGACCCGGTGGCGGTGCAGTCGGGCCTGGAGCTGTCGGGGGAGGCCGGGCCGATGGACTGGTCGCTGGCCGTCACCAACGGTCTGGATCCCAACCAGGGCGGGTTCGGTTTCGCCCGGTCGGGGCGCAGTTTCGCCTACGTCGCGAACCTTCGCGCGGACGGGCCCGCGGGGTTGAGCGGAGCGTTCTCCTACTACACCGTGGATCAGTCGGACCTCGCCCCGCCCCGGGACAACCTGTTCACGCCCGCTTCGACGCTGGCGAACCAGTACCAGGGGCTCGGCAGCGCCGCGGGTCCGACCTTCACGAAGGGGGACGTCTCGGCTTTTCAGCTCGACGGGGCCTGGGAACCGACTGAGGCCACCTCGCTTCGGGCCTGGTGGGGCCGCTACGAGGAGGACGCCGCCGCGATCCAGGACGAGATCGATTACTGGAGCGTGCAGGCCCGGCAGGGCTTCGGTCCGGCCTACGCCGCGGCCCGATTCGGCCGGACCGACAACGCCGCCGTGACGACCGACGAATGGGAGAAGCTTCAGGTGGCGGCGGGCTACCGGGTGAACGAGGCCGCGCTCGCCAAGCTGGAGTACGTGGACCAGGAGAACCTCAACACCGAGGACGGGTTCGACGGTCTGGTGGGAGAGATGTCGGTGAGCCTGCCGGCGGACCGGGCGGCCGGCGCCGACCTGGATCCCTCGCTGGACGTGGGCCTGGACGTCGTCCAGCGTGCCCAGTGGCTGGAGAGTGAAAACCTGGGCACCGACCTGGACGAGGACGCGGGCTTCCAGGAATCACTCGCGAACCTTCACCTTAACGGCACCCTCGCCGAGGGGGTGCGAACCTACGTGGAACTGCACCTCAACGAGCAGCGCACCGGCAGCGACGGGGTCGAGGTCAACGAGGCCTACGTGGAGCTTGGAAACCCCGCGGGCCCGATGATCCTGAAGCTGGGAAACTTCGAGGTCGATTTCGGTGAAGAGCACCGCTTCCGTTCGGACAACGCCCAGGTGCAGGAGAACCCCTTCGTGGGCAACTCCCTGACCGACCCGGTGGCGGTGCAGTCGGGCCTGGAGCTGTCGGGGGAGGCCGGGCCGATGGACTGGTCGATCGCCGCCACCAACGGACTGGACCCGGACGCGGGCAACACCTTCAGCTCGGATCGCAGTTTCGCCTACGTCGGGAAGGTCGGGGCGGATTTCCCCGCCGGCCTGCGCGGAGCCGTCTCCTACTACACCGTCGACCAGTCGGACGTCCCCGCGGCGGACAACCTCTTCACGCCCGGCGTCGAACTCGTGGACGCCTATCAGGGGCTGGCCAACCCGGCGGCCCCGGGCTTCGCCCGCCGGGACGTGGACGTTTACCAGATCGACGGAGCCTGGGAACCCACCGAAGCGACTGCCTTTCGGGCCTGGTGGGGGAGCTACGAGGGCCAGCAGGCGGCTTCCCGGGACGAGATCGATTACTGGAGCGTGGAGGCCCGCCAGGGTTTCGGCCCGGCCTACGCGGCCGCCCGGTGGGGCGAGCTGGAGGACGACGTGGATCCCGCCCAGCAGTGGGAGAAGCAGCAGCTGGCGCTCGGCTACCGCGTGAACGAGGCCGCCCTCGCCAAGCTCGAGTACGTCAACCAGGAGAACGAGGTGAGACAGAGCGGCTTTGATGGTCTGGTGGGGGAGATGTCGGTGAGCCTGCCGGCGGACCGGGCGGCCGGCGCCGACCTGGATCCCTCGCTGGACGTGAACGTCGACCTGGCCGCGCGGCTCCAGACCCTCGAGAGTGAGAACAACGCGGCGGCGGGAGGCGAGGAGAGCGGCTTTCAGAACGCCCTGGCCAACGTTGCCCTGACGGGGCGGTTGACCGACGACATCGCTGGAATCGTGGAGCTTCATTTGAACAGCCAGCGGATCTTCGTGACGGACCAGGTCCACGTCCGGCAGGCCTACGTCGACCTGCGGGACGTGCTGGGCGAGATGGACGTGAAGCTCGGTGACTTCGAACTGGATTTCGGCCACCAGCACGGTCTTCGCTCGGACAACGGGGCGGTCCAGGACAACCGGCTGGTGGGGAATCCCCTCGTGGATGCGACCGCGGTGCAGTCCGGCCTCGAGCTGTCCGTGTCGGGCCGCCTGGGGGGCTGGTCGCTGGCCGCCACCAACGGCACCGGAGAATACGGACTCACCGGGGCCACCGACCGGTTCGCGGACGGCCGGGGCTGGGGCCTCGTCGGGAAACTCTACCTGACCCCCCTCGATTCGCTGATGGTGTCCGCGTCCGGTTACGCCTCGGACCAGCGGCGCGGGCCGGCCTCCGAGAACCTGTTCAGCGGTTCCTCGGGGACCCTCGAGAACACCTACCAGAACCTGTCCCTGGCCGGGAACGCCACCCCGACCCTGGGGACGGGCCAGGACGTGGCCGCCTTCCAGGCGGACGCGGCCTATGAACCCGCCGAGGGTACGCGGCTGCTCACCTTCTACGGCCACGTGCAGGACGATGATTCGCCGGTGCACCGATGGGACTACGGCTCGCTGGAGGTTTCCCAGCACGTGAGCCCCTCGGCCTACGTGGTCGGACGCTACGGGCGGGCCGTGGACCACAGCCGAAGCGACGCTCAGGACTACGAGAAGATCCAGCTCGGGACCGGCTACTGGATTACCGATCGCACCCTGACGAAACTCGAATGGGTGGACCAGGAGCAGCTCGGCGGCCTCGGGGCCGAGTTCGATGGGTTCGTCGGGGAGGTTTCGATCTCCTTCTGACGAACAGGGGTTGCATCCGATGAGGATTAGCCTATAGTAAGGTTTTGCGGGATTGGGTTGCCCGCCTTCAAATTAGGAGTCCCACCCACAGTGAGGAGGGTTGCCGGCGCTCAGCGCGTCTGGCAATCCTCCCCGCTGCTTTTTTTATGTACCCTTCCCGACACCCGCTGAGTTGTCCTCAGTTTTCCACCTCGTCCCGCCCGACTCCGTTCCCTTCTGCCAGGAACCGGTGCTCGGTGGTTGGATGGGATTCGTGTTTCCTGTGAGCTCGCCCGGTTTTCCGTCCCGGAACCGTTGCCGCGAAGGGGGACGTCCCTTTCGTTCCTCCGCCGTTTTTCGGACGCCCCCGAAACCTCGACGTCGGCGGTCTACACGGTGGCGACGCGCTTCGAACGTGTCTTG
>CAZEBV010000093.1:0-9267 GCA_964510695.1 uncultured bacterium | reverse complement strand
CAGCTACGTCACCTCGAGGAACTCACCGGGATCGACCCCGCGGCCGTCCCGCTGGACGACGAGGAGACCACCCGGCTGTTCTCGGACGTGTCCGTGCTGGGCATCGACGGCGAGGAACTGGGGGTCGAGACGCGCGTGCTGGGGGTGCCCGAGTTCGGGACGCCCTTCGTCCGGCAGATGGTGGAGGAGACGCGGCCGGCGACCTTCGCGGACCTGATTCGAATCAGCGGCCTCTCCCACGGCGACGGGGTCTGGCAGGGGAACGCCCGGGAGCTGATCGGGGCCGGGACCGTGGACCTGGAGGGGGTCATCAGCTGCCGGGACGACATCATGAACCGCCTGATCGAGCACGGAATGCCCGAACACATGGCGTTCGAAATCATGGAGGCCGTGCGGCGGGGTCAGGGCCTGACGGACGATCAGGCCCGAAAGATGAAGGCCCAGGGCGTCCCGGAGTGGTACGTGAAAAGCTGCCGGCGGATCGGATACCTGTTCCCGAAGGCCCACGCGACGGCCTACGTGATCATGGCCTTCCGGATCGCGTATTTTAAAGTGCATCACCCGGTGGCCTTCTACGCCAGTTACCTGACCCTCAAGAGCCACCTCCTGGACGCGTCCTACCTGGACTCGCCCGAAAGCATCGAGCGCCGCCTGGGAGACCTTCGCCGCATGCTCAACCGCAACGACGGGACTCAGCGGGACCGACAGGAGCACACCGTCCTGGAGGTCGTGAAGGAGGCTTACCTGCGGGGGGTTCGTCTGAGTCCCCCCCGCATCGACGCCTCCCATCCGCACCGGTTCGTGACCGGGGACGAGGAGGACGTCCTGCGCGCGCCCTACGTGACCATCGAGGGGCTGGGCAGCAAACTGGCCGAGGGCCTCGGTCGAGAGTACGAGAACCGTCCCTTCAGTTCCGTCGAGGACGCCACCAACCGCACCAGCCTGAACAAACGCGTGGTGGAGCACGCGAACGAGGTGGATTTCTTCGCCGACCTGCCCGACGAGGAAAACTATGCCCTCTTCGACTGACTCGACGCCGGGGGTCGCCCTGAGCGTCGCCGGATCCGACTCCGGCGGGGGGGCGGGGATCCAGGCGGACCTGAAGGCCCTGGCCCGGGTCGGGGTCCACGGCACCACGGCCCTCACCGCCCTCACCGCCCAGAACAGCCGGGGCGTGCGGGACGTGCACCCGGTTCCCCCCGATTTCGTGGAGGCCCAGATCGAGGCCGTAACGGAGGATTTCACCGTCCGGGCCGCCAAGACCGGCATGCTCCACAACCGGGGCATCATCGAGGTCGTCGCCCGCCACGCCGGGGAGACCCTGGATCCCCTGGTGGTGGATCCCGTGATGGTGGCCGAGGCCGGGGATCCCCTCCTGGAGTCGGCCGCCGAGACCACGCTGGTCGACCAGCTGCTGCCGGAGGCCCGGTTGACGACCCCCAACCTGTGGGAGGCCCGACGGATCGCCGGGCAGCTGGACGTCGATGACACGCTCGAACCCCCGGAGCTGGCGCCGGCCCTGGCCCGGGCCCTCGGGGGCCCTTTCGTGCTGATCACCGGGGGACACCGGGAGGGGGAGGAGGCCGTGGATTGTTTGAGTGATCCGGCGGGTGAGCTTCTCTCCTACGGAGCCCCGCGGCTCGACACCCGCAACACCCACGGGGCCGGCTGCGTCTTCAGCTCCCTGATCACCGGGTGGATCGCCCGGGGCCGCTCGGTCCCCCGGGCGGTGGAGGCCGCCAAGCCGATCCTGACGGAGGCTCTGCGGGCGGGTTACGCGCCCGGCGGGGGGGACGGGACGCTTAATCTTCTGACGTCCGGGGACACTCCGTGAGCGACCCCGAGGACACGGTCCTTCCGCCCCCCATCCAGGGTTACCTGGAGTCCCTCACCCCGGACGCCCGGCCGCCCGCCGAGGCCATGGAGGCCGAGGCCGACCGCCGGGACTTCCCGATCGTGGGTCCACGCGTGGGTCGGCTTTTGATGCTTGTGGCCCGCATGCTGCAGCCCGAGCGGATCGTGGAGCTGGGCAGCGGCTTCGGTTACTCGGCCCTCTGGTTCGGCCGGGGCTGTGCGTCGGCGGAGATTCACCTGACGGACCACGATGAGGAGAACCTCGAGGAAGCCCGCGAATATCTGGCGGAGGCCCCCACACCGGGACGCTACCGCTACCACGTCGGGGACGCCCTGGCGAGTGCGGCGGACATCGAGGGTTCCGTCGACTGCTACTTCCTGGACATCGACAAGGACGCCTACCCGGAGGCGCTGGATTTCGTCGAGGAGCGGCTCGAACCGGGCGGGTGGTTGATCGCGGACAACGTCCTGTGGGACGGCAACGTGGCCGACGAGGGCGTCGACGACGAATGGACCCGGGCCGTCCGGCGCTTCAACCGCCGGCTGGCCGACCCCCCCTGGGAAACGAGCATCGTGCCGCTTCGGGACGGCGTCTCCCTGAGCCTCTACCGTCCCGATTCGGATGGTACGTAGCGTTTCTGTTCGACCGTCCGAAGACGACCCTGAAGGGCCTCGATCCCGGTTTTTAGCCCCCTCGGGGGCCTGCCCCTTCGCTAGAGCAGGGCCGCCAGCAGGGTGGCCAGGCCGAACACCAGCACGAAGACCCCGAAATCCAGCCGGCGGGCCAGCCGGAGCAGACCGTGGATCGTCGCCAGGCCCGCCAGGAAGGACGCCCCGAGACCGACCAGCGCGGCCCCGTCCGGGGTCGCGGTCTCGGCGTTCAGGATTACGTTGCCCCCCAGAACCACGGGGAGGCTCATCAGAAAGCTCAGCCGAAGGGCCTCCTCGTCGTCCACCCGCCGAAGCAGCAGCGCCGGGACGGTCAGGCCCGACCGGGAAAGCCCGGGCAGCACCGCCAGCCCCTGCACGAACCCCAGGAGGGCGCCGTCGACCAACCGGAGGTCTTTCGGGCCCCGAAGCCCCCCCTCGGGGCGGAGCCACTGCAGGGCGGCCGTGATTAGAAGCAGCACCCCGATTCCGGCGGTAATGGCCCGCCCGGCGCCCCGAAGCGCGGGTTCCAGGGCCTCGAGGGCCTCCATGAGGCCGATTCCGAGCACCCCGGTGATGGCGGTGCTGACGATCAAAAACCACAGGGTCCGCCGGCGGGCCGGATCCTCCCCCCCGCCGCGAAACAGCGCGCGGGCCAGCCCCACGACGTCCCGCCACAGGTACGCGCCGGCGGCCAGGACCGTGCCCAGGTGGAGGAACAGGGCCAGCCGCAGCGTCTCGGACGCGGGGTCGGTTCCGAAGAGCCCCTCCTTCAGCAGCCACACCACCGCCGTGGAACTGACCGGAAGCCATTCGGTGATGCCCTGGGCGAGGCCCAGGACCAGCGCTTCGAGCACGGAGATCCCCTCCTCGTTAGAGGGGCCAAGCTTAGCAGACGCGTAGGGTCCGGCGGGGATCTCGTCTCCCGCCGGGCGAACCTTCGATTCGGAGGGATGCAGCCATGGTGGACTACGAACGGCGCGGCCCGGTGGCCGTCGTGACCCTCGGACGCCCGCAGGTCCGCAACAGCGTGAACAACGCGGCCGCCCGACAGCTGCGGGACGCCTGGGAACGCTTCCGGGAGGACGACGCCCGCGTCGGGGTGCTCACGGGCGCGGGCGAGGAGGCCTTCGAGGCCGGCGCCGACCTGAAGGCGATGGACCTGGAGGATCGACCCGAGGGCTACCTGGGCTTCACCCGGATGGAGGTCGAGAAACCGACCCTGGCGGCGGTGGAGGGCTACTGCGTGGCCGGCGGGCTGGAGATGGCCCTGTGGTGTGATCTTCGCGTGGGGGCCGAAAGCTCGACCTACGGCTGCCTGGAACGCCGTTTCGGGGTGCCGCTCGTCGACGGGGGCACCCAGCGGCTCCCCCGGGTGGTGGGGCTGGGTCGCGCCCTGGACATGATTCTTACCGGCCGGTCGATCACCGCGCAAACGGCCCTGGAGTGGGGCCTGATCAACCGGGTGGTCCCGGACGGAACGGCCCTCGAGAAGGCGGTCGACATGGGCCGGGCCATCGCCGCCTACCCGCAGGCGGCCGTGGAGGCCGATCGGGACTCCGTGTACCGCGGCCTGGGACGGGACCTCCAGGAGGGACTGTCGATCGAGGCCGAGCGGGGCGAGGCCGCCCTGGAGGAGGGTCGGGAGGGGGCCCGTCGGTTCGCGGAGGGTGAAGGGCGCCGCGGCGAGGGGGTCCCGGGGGACGATCGGGGTCAGTCGTGAGGGCTCGAGATCTCCTCGACCACGGTGTAGCGGTCCCCGCTTCGGATGTTCTTCACCAGTTTCCCGTAGTGGATCCCGTTGAAGGCCTCGCGGGCCCGCTCCTCGTGGACCCGGTAGACTTCCCATTGGCCGGAATCGTCGAGCACGCCCCAGGAGCGATCTTCGGGTTCGGACATTGAGCGACAGCCTCCCTGACGGACCCTCCCCACCCGGCGGAACGGAGCGGGTAATTTGCAAGCCCCGCCCTCGGGGGGTAGGGTGTACTGGTATCAGTTCGTGACGTTCGAGCTTTCCCTGCGCCCGTAGCTCAGCTGGACAGAGCGGTGGCTTGCGGAGCCATAGGTCGGGGGTTCGAATCCTCCCGGGCGCGCCATTTTATTTTCCCTCCCGAAAAAGCTCCCGCTGATCGCCGGGCGGTCGCCGAAAGGCCTCCGTCGACAGGTCGACCCCGGACTCGTTCAGTCCCAGTTTCCGGCAGGTCGTCGTGAACAGCTCCTCCAGCATGTCCGCCACCTCGCCCTCCCCGCGCATCCGTGAGCCGAACCGGGGGTCGTTCATCCGCCCGTCCCGGCTGCCCCGGATCTGCCTGAGGACCTTCGAGGCCCGGTCGGGGAATTGCTCCTCCAGCCAGTCCCGAAACAGACCCTTCACGGGCCCGGGAAGCCGCACGAGGATGTAGGCGGCCGATCGTGCCCCGTGCTCGGCGGCCGCCTCGAGGATGCCCGGCAGCTCGCTGTCGGTCAGACCGGGGATCATCGGCGCCGCGTTCACCCCCACCGGGACGTCGTGGTCGGCCAGCGTGCGGATCGCCTCCAGCCGCCGACCCGGCCGGGTGGTCCGGGGTTCCATCACCCGGGCGAGTTCCCGGCGCAGGGTGGTCACCGAGACGCGCACGGAGACCAGGTTGAGCTTTGCCATCGCCTCCAGCAGGTCGACGTCCCGGGTGATCAGGTGGTTCTTGGTGATGATCGACACCGGGTTGCGGTACTCCAGGAAGACCTCCAGGCAGTCGCGGGTCAGCTCGAGGTCCCCTTCCACCGGCTGGTAGGGGTCGGTGTTGCCCGACAGGGCCACGACCTGGGGGTCCCAGCCCGGGTCCTCGAAGGCGTCACGCAGCAGTTCGGGCGCCTTTGATTTGACCAGGATGCGGCTTTCGAAGTCGGTTCCCGCCGAGAAGTCCAGGTACTCGTGGGTGGGGCGAGCATAACAGTAGACGCAGCCGTGTTCGCACCCCCGGTAGGGGTTCAGGCTGTAGCGAAACGGAACGTCCGGGCTTTCGTTCTCGGCCAGGATCGACTCCGAACGATCCTCGTAGAAGGTCGTTTCGGGGCCCTCGTCCGCCTCGCCGTCGGGTTCGTAGTGCAGCCGGCGATACCGGTTGGGGGGGTTCGTACGCGCCCCCCGACCGGGGAGCGAGCCCGGGTCCGAGGCCATACGTCCGTCACCTCCGGGGGGCCGTCCGGGTCCGCTTCGAGGCCGTCCACGGCAGGTTGTGGCGGACCCTGAATCAATTATTATGGACCCTGTCTTCCCTCGCAAAGCCCTCTTGGATCTTCCAAACTTCACCTCTGGAACCGAACGGGTTTCCGGTAGGGAAGGAGTGTACCATCATGCAGGCGAAGCCGGTGGTGGCGGGGCTGGGTGCCTACGCCCCGGAGAAGGTGCTCACGAACGAGGACCTCGAGGAGATGGTCGACACCTCCGACGAGTGGATCCGCCAGCGAACCGGGATCCGTGAGCGGCGCATCGTGGCCGACGACGAGGCCACCTCCGACCTGGGGGTCCGCGCGGCCCGATCCGCGCTCGAGGAGGCCGAACTCGACCCGGAGGCGCTGGACCTCATCATCGTGGCCACCGCGACCCCGGACATGGCCTTTCCGTCCACGGCGTGCGTGATTCAGCGGAAGCTCGGCGTCAACAGCTGCGGGGCCATGGACCTGTCGGCCGCCTGCAGCGGGTTCATCTACGGCCTGTCGGCCGCCCACGGCCAGATCGTCGGCGGGCAGGCCGAGCACGTGCTCGTCGTGGCCGCGGAGACGCTCTCCCGGATCACCAACTGGGAGGATCGAAGCACCTGCGTGCTGTTCGGGGACGGGGCCGGCGCGGTGGTGCTGTCGAACGACCCCGACGCCGAGGCTCCCTCGGTGCTCTCCCAGTACCTGAACGCCGACGGCGACTACGGGGACATCCTCAAGCAGCCCGGCGGCGGCTCCGCCCAACCGATCCGTCCCGACAACGTCGACGAGGGGCTTCAGTACATCCACATGGACGGAACGGCCGTCTTCAAGGTGGCCGTCCGGAAGATGGGGGAGGCCGCCCGGATCGCCCTGGAGCGGGCCGACATGGAGCCGGGGGAGGTCGACTGGGTGATTCCCCACCAGGCCAACGTCCGGATCATCGAGGCCGTGCGGGATCAGCTCGACGTTTCGGACGAGAAGGTTATCGTCAACGTCGGACGCTACGGGAACACCTCGGCGGCCTCGATCGGGCTGGCCCTGGACGAGGCCCGCCGGGACGGCCGCGTAACTTCCGGGGACACCGTGCTGCTGGTGGCCTTCGGGGGCGGGTTGACCTGGGCCTCGGCCGTGGTCCGCTGGCCGTGAGGCCAGCCAGGCCCGCCCGTCGGCGTCGAACTGCCGAAAGGAGGTTGTGAGCCTTGCAGGTGACCGTGCTCGGGGCCGGGGCGATGGGCAGCGCCCTGACGGTGCCGCTGGTCGACAACGGCCACGACGTGGCCCTGTGGGCCACCGAGTACGACCGGGAGATCCGAAAGGCCCTGGAGGCGGGGCGGGATCATCCGCGCCTCGACGCGCCCCTGCCCGACGCGGTGGAGCTGTACGGTCCCGACGCCCTCGAGGCCTCCCTGGAAGGGGCCAGCGTCGTGGTCCTCGGGGTAAGCTCCGGGGGCGTTTTGCCCGTGCTCGAGCGGATTGTCCCGCACCTGACCGCCAACATGACCCTGGTCACCATCGCCAAGGGGATCCTGGAGTTAAACGGGGAGCCCCGCCTCATGCACGCGGGGATCCACGCGGCCCTGGAGGCCCACGGGGTCAGCGACCCCCCTGAGGTGGTGCCGCTGGCCGGACCGTCCATCGCCGCCGAGCTGGCCGCCCGGTCGCCCACCGCGGTGGACGCCGCCGCCCGGGAGCGCGGCGCGGCCGAACGGATCGGGGAGGTTTTCGGGACGGAGTACTTCGTCCTCCACGCCACCGGCGACGTGGAGGGCGTGGAGGTCTGCCTGGGGTTCAAGAACATCTACGCGATCGCCCTGGCCTGGCCGAGCGGCCTGGCCGAACGGGCGGACGGATCCTCCGGCATGACCAACTTCAAGGCCCTTCTTTTCCTGCAGACCCTTCGGGAGCTCAGGACCCTGGTTCGGGCCCGCGCCGGCGACCCGGCGACCGTGGACGGGCTGGCCGGGCTGGGGGACCTGGTAACGACCTCGGACGCCGGGCGCAACGGCACGCTGGGCCGGCTGCTGGGGACCGGGCGAACCGCCGAGGAGGCCCTCGCACGCCTGGAGGAGCAGGGCGTCGGCGTGGTGGAGGGCTACGAGGGGGCGAGCCTGGGGCGCCGGTTTCTGGCCTCGGAGCGGTCCGGGTCGGTCCCCGGGGGGGCGATGCCCCTGCTGGAGCAGATCGGTATGGTACTGTACGAGGACCGCCCGGTGGAGGACGCCATCCGGCACGTTCCCCTCTAGCGCGGCGGGCCGCCGTTCCGGAGGGGTGGCCGAGTCCGGCTGAAGGCGCACGATTGGAAATCGTGTGTGCCGTTTACGCGGCACCGAGGGTTCGAATCCCTCCCCCTCCGCCATTTTTTCCTTCTCCACGGAATTTTCGCCTCTGGCTTCGACCTTTCCTTCTTCACGTAATAAACACATAAAGTATATATTGCGGTCGCAATCCGGTCACGGGAGAAAGGGTTTCGTCCGTTTCCCGGATGACCGTCCTCGCCGGTGGGTTCACGGCCGGGGAAGCTGAGTGTGGCGCAGCGGCTTCGTGTTTCCCTTATAAAACGAAACCTCTCCACTCCGCCTCGCCCGCAGCCTGGTTCCGAGCATCACTTCGATAAGTTTGTCTCCGTTGACGATCCCCACGGGCGAGTCCCCGTCAGCGTATCCGGCGGCGGGCCACTTCGTGACCCCCTGAACCGTTCCCCGTCAGTCCCGTTGATCCTCGACGACCGGCCACCGGAAGTCCCGGGAAGTTCCGCGTTCACCACCAGCTCAAGGGCCCTTCGTCATCCCTTTCAATCGGGGTTTGACAAAATGAATGTTACAACATACATTGTCCAAACAGTGAAAGGAGGAATTCAGCTGGGAAACGATGGTCGCTATGACGAGAACCCCGCCCGAAGTCGGGACGTTCTGGAGGAGTCCGTCTACCTGAACCTGCTCAGGGTTCACCACGTGCTGCGGCGGGACATGCGGGCGTTCTTCGAGCAGTTTGATTTGACGCACCGTCAATACAACGTCCTGCGCATCCTCTACGTTGGCGGGAATGAGGGGCTTCCCTGCCAGACCATCCGGGAGCGGCTGGTGACGAACGTGTCGGATATCTCCCGGTTAATCGATCGGCTGGCCGAGAAGGGGCTGGTCGGACGGGAGCGTTCCGAGGAGGATCGCCGGGTCGTGTTGATTCATCTGACGGAGGGCGGTAAGCAGCGATGTGAGGCCGTGGATCAGGATTTAATTGCGTTTCACAAACGCCAGTTTGACCACCTGGACCAGGAGCAAATCGAGCAGCTGGATGACCTTTTGATGGAACTTCTTGATCGACCCCATTCCACGAGGGAAGGAGGGGATTAAGATGCAATGGTTTCCTGGACGGACCGAGGAGGATTACGCGGCCCTGGTGGCCCGGCTGGCCCTGGGGGTGGTGATGTTTCCCCACGGGGCCCAGAAACTGCTGGGCTGGTTCGGCGGCCACGGGTTTGCAGGGACCATGGGCTTTTTGACCCAGCAGATGGGCCTGCCGTCGATCGTTGCCTTCCTGGTGATCATGATATAGTTCTTTGGATCATTGGCCCTGATTGACGGGGCG
>CAZEBV010000092.1:0-9302 GCA_964510695.1 uncultured bacterium | reverse complement strand
GTATGTCACTCTCGCTGGGTGCCTCGGCGTCGGCTTCAACCACGGCGGTCTGGTCGTCGTCTGCCACGGGAATACCCCCAAAAGAGTGTCAGGAACATCGTCTGCCTCGTCGCCCCACCGTTGCCCGTCGACGGATTACTCGGTCACGAGCGCGTCGACGTCGATCTCCCGGTCCTGGGTGTCGAACACACGCACGTCCAGCCCGAGGCCCTGCATCTCCTTCAGGAGCACGTTGAAGGATTCGGGCACGCCGGGCACGAAACTCTCTTCGCCTTTAACGATGGAGGCATACATCCGGGAGCGGCCGTTGACGTCGTCGCTCTTGACCGTGAGGAACTCCCGGAGGGTGTGGGCGGCCCCGTAGGCTTCGAGGGCCCAGACCTCCATTTCCCCCAGCCGCTGGCCGCCGAACTGGGCCTTGCCCCCCAGGGGCTGCTGGGTAACGAGCGAATACGGGCCGATCGAGCGGCTGTGCACCTTGTCCTCGGCCAGGTGATCCAGCTTCATGATGTGCATGTAACCCAGGGTCACCTTCTGATCGAAGGGCTCACCCGTGCGGCCGTCCCGCAGGACGACCTTGCCGTCCCGGGGGTACCCCGCCTGTTCCAGGAAGTCGGCGATGTCCTCCTCGGTGGCTCCCTCGAAGACCGGGGAAATGACGCGCATTCCCATTTCACGGGCGGCGAGGTTGATGAGGGTCTCCAGAACCTGCACGATGTTCATCCGGCTGGGACCTCCGAGTGGATTCAGCACGACGTCCGCCGAGCGGCCGTCCTCGGTGAAGGGCATGTCCTCCTGGGGAAGAATCCGGGCGATGACGCCCTTGTTGCCGTGGCGGCCGGCGAGCTTGTCGCCGACCTCGATCTTCCGCTTGTCGGCCACGTAAATCTTGACCTTTCGTTCCACCCCGGCCTCCAGGTCGTCGTGGTTCTCGCGGGTGTACTCCTGGACGTCCACGACCACCCCCTTGGTGCCGTGGGGAACGGTCAGGGAGGTGTCCTTCACGTCCTTGGCCTTCTCCCCGAAGATGGAGTGCAGCAGTTTGTACTCCGGCGAAAGGTCCACGTGGCTCTTGGGCGTCACCTTACCGACCAGGATGTCGCCGGGTTCGACGTAGGTCCCGACTTCCACGATTCCCTCCTCGTTCAGGTTCCGGAGGGCCTCCTGGCTCTGGCTGGGAATGTCCCGGGTGATCTCCTCCTTGCCGACCTTCGTCTCCCGGGCCGCGACTTCCAGGTCCTCGATGTGAACGGACGTGTAGACGTCCTCGGTGACCAGCCGCTCGGAGACCAGAATGGCGTCCTCGAAGTTGTAGCCCTCCCACGGCATGAACGCGACGAGCACGTCCTTGCCGAGGGCCAGCTCACCGTCGTCGGTGGCCGGTCCGTCGGCCAGGGCGTCCCCGGCTTCCACGGTGTCACCGGGCCTGACGAGCGGTTTCTGATTGAAGCAGGTCCCCTGGCTGGAACGTTTGAACTTCAGCAGCGGATACCGATCGATGCGGTTGTCCCCTTCCTCCGCGATGACCTCACCGGTCTCCGGGTGAACCTGGTCCTCGTCCAGTTCGACGTCGGTCTCCACCCAGACCCCGCGGGAGTCGGCCCGCCGGACCTCACCCCCCCGTTCGGCCACCACCACCGAGCCGCTGTCCTCGGCGGCCTTGGCCTCCATCCCGGTCGCAACCCGGGGGGCCTCGGTGTCGACCAGCGGCACGGCCTGACGCTGCATGTTCGAACCCATCAGGGCACGGTTGGCGTCGTCGTTCTCCAGGAAGGGGATGCAGGCCGTGGACACGCTGACGATCTGCCGGGGGGACACGTCCATGTACTCGACGTCGTCCCGGGGCATCAGGGTGAAGTCCCCCTCGTGGCGCCCCCGGACGATGTCTTCTTTGATGCGTCCCCCTTCCGTCAGCTCGGTCCCGGCCGAGGCGATGCGGGCGGAGTTGTCGGCGTCGGCGTCGAGGTATTCGACCTCGTCGGTAACGCGGCCGTTTTCGACGACCTGATAGGGGGTCTCGAGGAAGCCAAGCTCGTTGACACGGGCGAAGCAGGCCAGGCTTACGATCAGCCCGATGTTCGGCCCCTCGGGGGTTTCAATCGGACAGATCCGGCCGTAGTGAGTGTGGTGAACGTCACGGACGTCGAACCCGGCCCGTTCCCGGGAAAGCCCCCCCGGTCCGAGGGCCGACAGTCGCCGCTTGTGGGTCAATTCGTCCAGGGGGTTCGTCTGGTCCATGAACTGGCTGAGCTGGCCGCTGGCGAAGAACTCCCGAAAGTCGGCCGTCAGCGGTTTGATGTTGATAATCCGCGCGGGGGTGGGGCGCTGATCGGACTGGTTCTGGACGTTCAGTTTATCGCGCACGCTTCGCTCGATGCGATTGAGCCCGATTTTCGCCTGCTGAAAAAGCAGCTCGCCGACCGTGCGAACCCGTCGGTTGGACAGGTGGTCGATGTCGTCCACGTTCTCGTTCCCGTCGGACACCTCGATGAAATATTCGAAGGCCTCCAGCAGGTCCTCCGGGGTCAGCACGCGTTCGTCCAGCGCCTCGTCGTCGGTGGGTTTGTGGCCGAGTTTCTGGTTGATCTTATAACGGCCGACCCGCTCCAGGTCGATCCGGTCAGGGTCGAAGAACGCCCCGTAGATGTACTCCTTGGCGTTTTCCAGGCTGTACGGGTCGTTGGGACGAAGCTGGTTGAAGAGTTTCTGGAACGCATCCGCCGGACTGTGGGTGGAATCCCGTTCGATCGTGTTGAGGATAACGGGGTTGATTCCCTCGGCCTGATGGACGATGTGGACCTCCTCGTAACCGAGGTCCATGATGTCCTTGGCGTCGCTGCTCTCGATCCGGGTTCCGGCGGACAGCACCACTTCCCGCTCGGGTTCGGGCTCCTCGTCCTCCTCATCGGGTTCCGGAACGGTCTCCTCCACGATGTCCTCGGCGAGGTACTCCCCCACCAGGGCGTCCTCCTCGGCAGCCACCGCTTCGGTGTCGTAGAAGTGTTCGATCAGTTCCCGGTTGGTGGGCATCATGAAGTAATCGAGGTAATCATCGTCCTCCGGATCGGGGAAGGGGGCCTCCGGATCCTCCGGGATAATGCGGAGAAACGTGGTCGCCTCGATCCGCCGCTGCCGGTCGATGCTGATCTTCATCCGGTGGCGGGTATCGATGTCGACGGTGATCCAGGTCCCGAGGTACGGGATGATCTTGCAGGTATAGCGTTCCTTGGAGTCGTTGTAGTCGTAGATGATCCCCGGGGACCGGATGAGCTGGCTGGTGATGACCCGCTCGGTACCGTTGATGACAAAGGTACCGGTTTCGGACATGTAGGGGTAGTCACCGAGGAAGACGTCCTCCTCGATGATTTCCCCCGTGTCCTTGTAGATGATCCGCATGCGTGCCGTGATGGGGACCGAGTAGGTGACGTCACGTTCCTTGGCGTCCTGCGGGGTACCTTCCGGTTCACCGACCTCGTAGTGAAGGTACTCCAGGGAGATGTCATCGGTCTCGATCGGGAACGTACTCTGAAGGGCCTGTTCGAAGCCCTGGGAACGACGTTCATCCGGGTCCTCGTTCTGCTGGAGGAACCACTCGAACTGTTCCTTCTGAATGTGCAGAAGGTCATCGATCTCGAATTGACGGCGGTCCCCGAACTGGACGACATGCGGCTCGGACACGTCCACGCTCATCCGGTTATACCTCCCGGTCCGTAGTTGAGTATCCCGATCAGGTAAGCTCCACGGTCGCGCCCGAGGCTTCCAGCTGCTCCTGGATCTCCTCGGCGTCCTCCCGGGAGAGCCCCTGTTTCACGGGATTCGGACATTCCTCCACGAGTTGTTTGGCCTCTTTGAGCCCCAGGTCGGTAATCCCGCGAACTTCCTTGATGACCTGGATTTTTTCGTCCCCGAAGTCCTGCAGAACGACGTCGACCACGTCGGCCTCATCGTCGTCCTCGTCCCCGCCGTCCCCCTCCGCGGGAGCCGCGGCGGCAACGGCCGCCGGGGCGGCCTCAACGTCGAAGCGATCCTCGATGGCGTCAACCAGCTCGGACAGTTCAAGGACCGTCATGTCCTCGATGGACTCCACGATCTCTTCGGTGGTCAGTTCAGCCATGAACACCACACTCCTTTTCTTGACGTAAGATCAACCGTCCAGTACCCCGCGTCCGGCGAGGCGTCCTCGTGGTCCTCAGTCGGTTTCCTCCCGCTGCTGTCGCAGCCCGTCCAGAAGACGCATCAGCTTCTGCAGCGGATGGCTCAGGGCCCGGGCCAGCCGCTGAATCGGGGCCTCGAGGTCCCGGGCCAGCGTGGTCAAAAGCTCGTGACGGGAGGGAAGCTCGGAGATTCGCTCCAGGTCGTCGACGTCGAGAACGCGTTCCTGAAGGACCCCTCCCTTGAGCTTTAGGTCCTCGTGTTCGTCCGCGAAATCGATCAGGACTTTCGCGGGACCGACGAATCCGTTTTGACAGAAGGCAACGGCGGTGTTGTTGTTGAGGTACCGGTCGACCTGGTCCAGAAGACTGCCGGCGTCATCCGGTTCGTCCCCGTTGGATCCGTCGTCGGGCGTCCCGTCGATCAGCTCCCGGGCGTTGGCCTGAAACTTCTCCGCGGTGGCCTGTCCGATCCCCGAGGCGGCGGTAAGCTGCTCGGTGTCGGCCTCCAGAAGCGCCTCAGCCGAACCGATGTCGACCGCCTGTAGGGCCTCGGCCTTGGCCGGTCCCAGGCCGCTGATGTCCTCCAGCGGCGTGTCCGAGGTGGCGTCGTCCGACGGGGAGCTGGCCCCGTCAGCCTCCCCGCCAAGCGCGTTGTGAAAGGCCCGGCGGGCGAGACGGTTTTTAACCACGTGGAAACGGGTGTCGTGCTCGTAGAGTTCCCCACGCAGGTCCCGCAGTTCGTCCACGGTCAGGCCCTTGAAGTTCGTGAAAACGAGACCACTTCCACGACGGATCTTCTCCGTCAGGTCGTTGACCCATTCGATCTTATCCGGATGGACCACCTTAATCCCTCCGGGGACGTTCGGGAGCTCGGGCACTCACAGCAGTTCGTTCCAGATGGACCGCGGGTCAACGTCGATCGAGGGGCCCATGGTCGGGGAAAGCGACACCGATCGGAAGTAGTGGCCCCGCCCCTTGACCCCGGGGGGGCGTTCCTCGACGAGGAAATCCAGGAGGGCCAGCAGGTTCTCGATGAGTTCGTCGGTCTCCATGGAGGCGCGTCCAACGACCGAGTGCACGATTCCGTAGCGGTCGGTGCGGACCTCGATCTGCCCCCGTTTCAGCTTCTCCACGGTCTCGGCCACGTCGAAGGTGACGGTGCCGGCCTTGTTGTTGGGCATAAGGTTACGCGGACCGAGGATCGGCCCCAGCCGACTGACGTCCGACATCATGTCCGGGGTGGCCACGGCACGATCGAATTCGAGCCATCCGTCGTCGATCCGTTCGATCAGTTCGTCGTTCCCCACCGCGTCGGCTCCGGCCTCCTCGGCCTCCTGCTGTTTCTCCCCCTTCGCGAAGACGATCACGCGAGTGTCCTGACCCGTCCCGGCCGGCAGGACCAGCGATCCACGGATCTGCTGGTCCGCCTGGGTGGCGTCGACGTTAAGCCGAACGTGAGCCTCGAGGGCCTCGTCGAAGTCAGCCGTGCAGCGTTCGTGGGCCGCCTCGACGGCGTCCCGGAGCGTGAAGCGGTCGCCGGGATCCAGGTCCTCCGAAAGGTCACGGTAGCGTTGACTGCGCTGGGCCATCGGGAGTCAGTCCTCTTCCATGGGTTCGGCGGGTTCGGCATCGGAATCCTCGGGCGCGTCGACGGCCTCGTCGTCCGCCCCGATGTCGATTCCCATGCTGCGGGCCGTGCCCGCGACGATCCTCATGGCGGCATCCACGTCGTAGGCGTTCAGGTCCGGCAGCTTGGTTTCAGCGATGTCGCGCACGTCGTCACGCGTGACGGAGGCCACGACTTCCCGGCCGGCCTCACCGGACGCCTTCACGAGACCCGCCTTCTTCTTGAGCAGCGTGGAGGCCGGAGGAGTCTTCGTGACGAAATCAAACGATCGGTCCTGGTAGACCGTGATTTCGACCGGGATCAGAATCCCCGGTTCCTCGTCGCTGGTGGCGTCGTTGAAGGCGTTGCAGAACTCCACGATGTTGACGCCGTGCTGCCCCAGGGCCGGCCCGACGGGGGGGGAGGGCTCCGCCTGCCCCGCGGGAATCTGAAGCTTCAGTTCCGCACTGATCGGTTTGTCGGCCACGGGTCGCCTCCTCTCGTTACTGGGCGTGTCGGGGCAAGGGCGTCGGACGTCACAGTTTCTCCGCCTGATCGAAATCAAGTTCCACGGGCGTCGACCGCCCGAACATATCCACGGAGACCCGGAGTTTCGTCTTCTCGATGTCCACTTCCTTGACGGTGCCGGTCATTTCTTCCATCGCCCCGGAGATGATCCGCACGGTGTCCCCCGGGCTGAATTCGACCTCGAGCTGGGACTGATCCTGGCCGAGCTGCGCCAGGACCTCCCGCATCTCGGTCTGCTGAAGGGGGATCGGGTCCATCTGGGTGCCCACGAAACCGGTCACCCCGTTGATGTTTCGGACCCGGTGCCAGTTCTCTTCGTTCATCACCATCCGGATGAAGATGTAGCCCGGGTAGAGCTGTTTATCGACCTCTTTTTTGTTCCCCTGTTTAATTTCCGTCACCGTGGTGGTGGGCACGATGACCTCCCGGACCACGTCGGACAGTCCTTCACTCTCCGCGGTGTCGAGGATTCGATCCCGGGTTTTCTGCTCCTGGCCGGCGAACGTGTGAATCACGAACCACTCGGCCTCGTCATCCTCCTCGTCGAGGGCCGTGGACGTTTCGGTCCCGGAGGGGTCGGTCTCCTCCGACGACGCACCGCCCGGGGCCTCGGAGGCCCCCTGATCCTGCTCGGTCTCGTCCATATGACATCTCGTCCCGCCGAATGAGTTCAGGCAGTACCCGTTCAGCCGCGAAACGTGTCGACCACGTACCAGATGAGGCTCTCGAAGACCACGTCGATCACGCCGATGTAAACCATAAAAAGCAGGGCACAGATCATCACCAGCAGCGTGGATTCCATCAGCTTCTGGGGGCTGGGCCAGTTGACCCGGCCTTCGGGCTTTGCCTCGAGCCAGACTTCGTACAGGAAACGCCGAGCCGTATTAAACCACTGTCGCATACCTCACGATCCTCCGGTCCGAGCGGGGCACGGGCACTCACGACGATCCGCCCCGATCAACGGGGACAGGACGCCGCCAGTGGAATTATGGCAGGTCCGCCGGGAGTCGAACCCGGAACCTCCGGATTTGGAGTCCGGCGCTCTGCCAGTTCGAGCTACGGACCTAACGCCTGATGGCGAGAGGATGAACGGAACTACGGTGACCATCGACACCAGCAACCGGGTCCGTCACCGGCACACGCACCAAACCCACGAACCGCCCCGTCCGAGCTGAACGCCCACTTCGATTCACTAAAAAAGGGATTCTATCAGCTATACGCTGGCTGTGTCAAAGCAAATTTACCCACGACGTCCAATGGGTCGGGATCGGCCCCTGCCGTGGCGGCAATGGAGCCGAGGATGGGATTCGAACCCACGACCTCATCCTTACCATGGACGCGCTCTACCACTGAGCTACCTCGGCGTACCGCTGCTTCAAAGGCACGGTGGCCCTGTCAGTGAACCGTCCGTGAGCGGGGCTCATTGACGTCCAAACCGCCCACCAAGTATAGTCCTTCCCTCGGAAACTTCAAACCCACCCCGTTCACCCCGGAGGCCCTGGCTCGTGTTCAGCCCCGATATCGACACCCTCACCCGGCGTTTCGGCAACCAGCCGGTATTCTTCGAGTTGACCCCGCCGCCGGTCGATCAAACGGACGAGGGGGCCCGGCGCCGTCGGGAGGGGCTTCAAAGGCTCCAGGAGACCGCCAGGGTGGACGGCATCAACATCCCCGAGATTCAGCAGGAATCGGGCAAAGGGGATCGCGGGGAACGCAAGAGTTCCTTCAAGGAGCGTCTGGCTCCCCGAGACTACGCTCGCCAGCTGCGGGATCAGTACGACTTCGGTCAGTTCGTGATCAACCGGGTGATCGTCCAGGCCCCGGAATCTGACCAGCGGGAATGGATGAAGCGAACCTACGACGAGTACGATATCAGGAACCTCGTGCTCGTCGGAGGGGAATCCAGTGACATCAGCTACCCCGGGCCGTCCGTCACCGAGGGCAGTACCCTCCTCCGGGAGGATCTGGCCGACGGCGGACGGGATTTCCTGGTGGGGAATATCTGCATTTCGACCCGCCGCCGGGAGGACTTCGACGAACCTGAGCGAATGGCCCGGAAAGTCCGCGCGGGCGCGGACTTCTTCACCACCCAGATCGTGGCCGAAGCCGAGTCTCCTCGCCGCCTTCTCCAGGATTTCGGGCGTCTTCTGTCCCGGGAGGACGACCTCGACCCGCCGGCCCTGATGTGGAGTTTTGCGCCCATGCAGGCCCCCAAGGACGTGAATTTTCTCCGCTGGCTCGGGGTCAGGGTTCCCGATGAGGTCGAGGAGCGCGTCCTCTCCAGTTCGGACCCGGCGTCGACCTCCGTGGACTGGGCCCGTACGATCTGGGAGGAAATCCAGCGGGTGGAGGAGGATCTCAGCGTCTCGATTCCGATGGGGTTGAACGTGAGCCTGGTGGCCCCGCGGAACTTCGGCCCCGCGGTGGACCTCGTCCGGGTCCTCTCCGACGCCTTCGCCCCCTCCCGGGCCGGCTGAAGCAGCCGGCCCGGCCCCGTGTTCGAGGCCCCGCGGGAATCACCGGCGCCTTGAACATCCTGGACCGCTATTTCGTCCGACGATGGTCCGGCTACGTCCTCGCCACGCTGACTGTCTGTTTGGTGCTCTTTTTACTCGGCGAGCTGTTTGGCCTGATGGACCACGTCCTCGATCAGAACCCTTCGCCGTGGACCCTGATCAGCTACCTCCTCCACCGGATCGTTTACCTCGTTTACTTTTTGCTCCCGCTGTCTCTGCTGATCGGGGGGTTCTGGTTCCTACATGCCCTCCGTGAACGGAACGAATGGACCGTCGTGCTCACCGCCGGCGCCACGCCCGTCCGGGTGCTTCGGTGGCCGCTTCTCGGGCTGATGCTTCTGTTCGCGGCCGCCGTGGTGCACGGCATCCTGATCATGCCCTCCAGCGGCGATCGCATGGAGCGGCTTCGCGAGCAGAAGATCAAGGGAAAACCCGCTCCTGCCCGGCGCTACCGAAGCGTTCACCTTAAGCTCAGGGACGGCCGGAACATCACCTTTG
>CAZEBV010000091.1:0-9485 GCA_964510695.1 uncultured bacterium | reverse complement strand
GACCGTGAGCATCTCCTCCTCCTCGAAGCCCCGATCGATCAGCTGAATCTTGGTGCGGTCAATCCGGGCGCTGTCGAGGTCGATCTTGTTGATGACCGGGATGATGGTCAGCCCTTCTTCGCGGGCGTGATAGAGGTTCAGGATCGTCTGGGCCTGAACCCCCTGGGAGGCGTCCACCAGAAGCAGGGCGCCCTCGCAGGCTGCCAGAGAGCGGCTGACCTCGTAGGAAAAATCCACGTGACCGGGGGTATCGATCAGGTTGAGCTGGTAGGCGGAACCCCGGTGCTCGTGCTGCAGCCGAACGGCCTGTGCTTTGATCGTGATCCCTTTCTCCTGCTCCAGGTCCATCCGATCCAGCACCTGCTCCCGCTGTTCCCGGGACGGCATGGTGCCGGTGCGTTCGAGCAGGCGATCGGCGAGGGTGGACTTCCCGTGATCGACGTGGGCCACGATGCAGAAGTTTCGAATATGGGACGTGGAACTCATGGGGGGGGTCACCCGAGCCCGGTTCAGAGGGCCTGCTTGAGCGTACGGATGTGCTCGATGGAGGAGGGATCCCGGCCCCGAAGCAGCGCGAGGTAGTAGCTGACGTAATCGGTATGAAGCATCAGGGTCAGGTATCGGCTCAGGAGAAATCGACCCCGTCCCTCGATTTCAAGGAGATCCATACCGGCGTCCTCGTAGAGTGTTCGGGTGACGTCGAAACGACGCTGCACGCGGGCATGTTCCCCGCGATCGCGCAACCATACCATTATATACCGCTCCGGGTCCCGGGCCAGAAAATCCAGGCTCATGATCTCGTTGTGGTTCAGCTCCGGAATCTCGCTGGCGGACGCGAAGACCTTGGCGTTCTCGTGAAGCTGGTTCCTGAAGCGCTCCGCCAGCACGGCGGTGATCTCCTGACTCCCGTGCACGATCGGAAGACGCCCCCGGATGGTCTTCGCTCCCCTCAAAGCGGGGTTGTCCTCCGCGTCGGGCCCAAGCTCGCGGTTCAGTTCCCGGAGGTGCTCAGGGGCGCCCCGAAGGGCTTTTTCAACGGGAGGATCCAGCAGGTCCAGCTTCGCGAGGGCAAACAGAAGCGGCACGAACAGGTACGCGGCCGCCGCCCGGGGAGGCATGTCGGACGGTACGGGCACGACGGGGAAACCGGCCTCGACGGCCTCGGACTCGAGCTCCCCGCCGCTGGTCACGGCCAGCAGCGTGGCTCCGCGGCGGCGGGCGTCCCGGAGGGCCCCCAGGGTCTCCTCGGTCTCCCCCGAGTAACTGACGATAATCGCGAGCGTGTCCTCGTCCACCCAGGCGGGAACCCGGTAGTAGCGGTTGGGAACCACCGGAACCGGACAGTCATGGTACACGTACTGACGAAGCAGGGCGCCCGCGATCCCCGAGCCGCCCATTCCGCAGACCACGACGTTTCGGGGCGTGCCGTCGGGCAGGTCGAGCTGGCGCCCCCGACGGATCGCCTCTTCGACCTGCTCCGGAAACGACCTCAACCAGGCGAGGTAATCCTCGTCGTCGTGACGTTCGATCCGTTCCCGGATGGCTGTCATGAGGTTTCACCCCGGCGTTCGAACTCGAACATCGGAGCCCCTTCCTTCCCCACCTCGGAGGCCTCGAACAGCTCCCAGACGTAGGGGGACAGACGTGAACGAACCCAGTCGACCAGCTCGTCCCGGCCGGTGAGGTCGAGGCTCTCCCGGGCCATCGCCCGGGCCTCCTCGATTTCGCATCGGCTGGCCACGAACTTGACTTCCGGAATCCGGATCGGAGACATGCTCAGTTCGGTCAGACCCAGGCCGACGAACACCGGCGTGAAGAGGGGACTTCCCGCCAGTTCCCCGCAGACGCCCACGGACAGCGAACGACCGTGGGCCCGATCGGCCACTCGCCGAACGCAGCGAAGCAGCGTGGGATCGGGCAGATCCACGTAATCGGTGGATTCCCAGGCGAAGCGGTCCGCGCCGATGAGATAATACATCAGGTCGTTGGTTCCGACGCTCAGGAAGTCCACCAGCTCCGTCAGTTCCTCCAGCATGAAGACGAGCGACGGGATCTCCACGATGACGCCCACCGGCGGCACCCCGAGGCCCTCGGAGTCGGCCAGGGACTCCAGGATCTCCCGGGCGAGGTGGACCTCCTGGGAGGTCCCCACCATCGGAAGCAGAATCCGCACGTTGCCGTGCTCCTCGTGGACCTTCAGCATCGCCCGAAGCTGGGTGCGAAACGCGTCCTCGTTGTCAAAACTCCGGTGAAGCCCCCGTCCGGCCTCCTGTTCCCCGGGCATCATCAGCTCCTCCTCGAAAGCCCGCTTGTCCCCCCCGACGTCGAAGGTCCTCAGGGTGGCGGGGTGCGGCTTTAAGTCCCGGACGATCCGCCGGTAGGTCGACTGCTGACTCTCCTCGGAGGGGTACTCCGCGCTCTCCCCCATAAACAGCAGCTCGGTACGAACCAGCCCGGCTCCGAACCCCCCGTACCGTTCCACCATGGGAAGCTCCGACAAAAAACCGATGTTGGACCGCACGGAGAGCGGCAGCTGGTCCTCCCCGACCTCACGGGTCGTATCCCGAAGGCGCTGCGTAAATTCACGGTACTCGGAACGAGCACGGCGATGGGCCTCGAGCACCTCGTCCCCCGGATCGAGAATCACCCGGTTCTGGTTCGCTCCGACGATCAGGTTCGTCCCGGGCTCCACGGTGCGGTAGAAACTGTCCTCGAGGATCCCCACGGCGGGAATTTCCATCGCCTGAGTGATCACGGCGATGTGGGAACTCCGGTCGACGTTCTGAACCACCAGCCCCTCCACCCCTTCCTCCTCCAGCCGCACCGCCATGCTCGGGGTCAGTTTGCGGGCGACCAGCACCCCTCCCTGGGGCAGCCGGGGCGAAAAGACGGAGGTGTCGAGGTGCCGAAGGATCCGCCAGCCCGCGTCCATGATGTCCACCTCACGGGCCTGGATCGCCGTGTCCCGGGTACGCTGGACGAAGGTGTCGGTGATCTCCCGCATCGTCCGGATGACGGCGGATTCGGCGGGGAGCTGCTTCTTTCGAATACGGGCTTCCGTCCCGTCGATGAGCAGAGGATCCTCCAGCACCATTCCCTGAACGGAAAACAGGTTGGCAATCGACTCGTGGTGAGTCTCCCGGGTTTCCTCCCGGATCCGGCCGGTGGTTCGACGGGCCCGTTCCAGCGCCCGGTGGAACTTCTCGAGCTCGGCCTCCACGTCATCGGACTGGATGCGATCGCCGGGGTAATCCATCTCGAGGTCCGGGAGCACGGAGGCCACCCCGATGCCGATCCCCGCGGAGATGCCTCGTCCCTCAAACGTCCGACTCATTCTCGGAACCATCCTCCCGAAAAAACGCCCGCACGGCGTCCAGGGCGGCCTCCTCGTCGGGTCCCTCGGCCTTCACGGTTAACTCGGATCCCGGGGTGGCGGCGAGCATCATGATCTGCATGATGCTGTCGGCCACGGCCTCCACGTCCCCGCGGCTCAACCGGACCTCGGACTCGTAGTCCGCCAGTCGATCCACCAGTTCACGGGCCGAGCGAGCGTGCAGGCCAGCAGGATCCCGCACCGTCACCGAATCCTCAACCATGGTTCTCGACTCCGTTCAGGCCACGTTCCCGGGGTTGCCGCGGGCCGGAAGCAGCTCCTCCAGCACTTCCCAGACGGCGAGGGGGTCGTGTCGAAGGGGTTCCCCCGTGTTCAGGTAATCCCCGGGATGCACCTCACATTCGAACGACCGGATGTTTCCGTAGTCCAGCACCACCTGTTCGGATCCTTCCTCCTCGTACCGTTCACGAACTTCAGAGGGAGCCCGCCGGGTGTTCACCAGCACGTGATCGAAGTGGACCGGCTGGGGAGGGATGGACCGGAAAACGTCGAGGTGGTCGCTGACCGTGTAGTCGTCGGTCTCCCCGGGCTCCGTCATCAGGTTGCACACGTACACGAGTGGAGCCTCGGCCGAGACCAGGGCATCACAGAGCTTGGGCTCCAGAAAATTGGCCAAAATGGAAGTGTACAGGCTGCCGGGACCCACCACAATCAGTTCCGCCTCCATGACGGCCGCCACCGCCTCGGGATTGGCCCGGACGGGGTTCGGATGCACCGTCAGTTCCTGCACGGCGCGCTCGGTGTCCGCGATGGCGGTTTCGCCCCGAAGGACCTCCCCGTCCTCGAGGTGAGCACGAAGCTCGGGAGAACCCAGCATCGACGGAAGCACCCGTCCCTCGATGGCGAGAACCTCGGAGCACGCCCGAATCGCCTCCGGGAATCCCCCGTGGAGGTCCGTCAGCGCGGTCAGCAGAAGGTTACCCAGGGAATGCCCCGCGAGATCGTCCCCGGTGTCGAAGCGGTAGGAAACCAGCTCCGAGAGCCGTTCCTCCTCCGGTGCGAGGGCCGAAAGGCAGCTGCGAAGATCCCCGGGAGCCGGCAGGTCGAACTGACGCCGAAGCCGACCGCTGCTGCCCCCGTCGTCGGTGACGGTCACGATGGCGGTCAGGTTGTCCGTGATCCGCTTGAGTCCTCGCAGGAGGGTGGCCAGCCCGGTACCCCCGCCGATGGCCACCACCCGGGGACCGTACATCAGGTCCGACTTGCGCTTCAGGGTGCGATACAGGGATCGGCTTCCCGTATGTGTGCGGGACGCCACCGAATAGACGAGACCGCTGATCCCCAGTAGGATCCCGAATCCCCCGACGGACAGGAGGGTCAACCAGAGCACGGAGGCGTCGTAGTTCGGACGAACGATCGTACCGATCAGCAGCACGAGTCCCGCTCCGAGAACCAGACCGGAGAAAACGATCAGCGCGGCCCAGCGTTTCAACCCCAGGCCGGGTTGAAGCCAGCGCCACATTAATCCCCGTCTCCCTCGTCGTCGTTCGGCTCCAGGTCGCGGTGCGTCACGGTCGCCCGGCTTTGTTCACGGGCGTTGAAGTAATCGGCCAGCTCCTCCACGAGAAACACCGAACGGTGCCGACCCCCGGTGCAGCCCACCCCCACCGAGAGGAACATCTTCCCTTCGGAGTAATAGGACTCCATCATCATCTCCAGCATCTCCTGAAGCTTGTGCAGGTAATGGCTGGTCAGGACGTTCTCCTCGAGGTACTCGGCCACTTCGGGATCGCGGCCGTCCTTCTCCCGGAGCCCGGTTTGATAGTGAGGATTGGGCAAAAAACGGGCGTCGAACATGACGTCCAGGTGCCCGGGGATGCCGTGTTTGAACCCGAAACTGACCAGGGAAACGGTGAACCGTTGAAGGGTTTCGGGCTGGTTGAGGCTCGTAAGGAGCCCCTTGAACTGGTGGGTGGTAATGTCGGTGGTGTCGACGACCATGTCGGCCTGTTCGCGAACGGGGGCCAGCTGCTCCCGTTCGGCCTCGATGGCCGCCTCGAGGGTCCGTCCCTCCCCGAGGGGATGGGGGCGTCGCGATTCCTTGTATCGGTTCAGAAGGGTGGAGGAGGCCGCCTCGAGGAATAGGATCTTCAGCTCCACGCCGGGCCGATCCAGGGAGGAGAGAACCCCCGGAAAACGGTCCTGGAACCGTTCCTCTCGGACGTCCAGGACCAGCGCAACCCCTTTCTTATCCCGCTTGTGCTCCCGACAGTGCTCGAGGAAAGGATCCATCAGTTCCAGGGGAAGGTTGTCGACGCAGAAGAACCCCATGTCCTCGAAAGCCTGCACCGCGTTGCATTTGCCGGCGCCGGAGAGTCCGGTGATCAGGTAGACCGTGAGGTTCTCCATAGAAGGCGACCTCGCTTGGGGGAACCCGGGCCGGGTACGGGCTGATCGGTGCGGTACCTCGCGAGGGCCTCAGCCGCCGGAAGGCGGCCGGAAGAAAGCTAGAGGTTCTCCTCTTCCTCCCGAATGAGATCCAGGATCTCCGAGGCACTCCCGGCGTCCATGAGCTGGGGACGCAGCTGAGTATTTTTCAGTATACGACTGATTCGGGCAAGAATACGAACGTGACGTCCGGCCTCGCCCTGCGGGGAAAGGAGGAGAAAGATCAGGTGGGCGGGTTTTCCGTCGAGTGATTTGAAGTCGACGCCGTCGGGCACGCGCCCGAACGCGGCGACGAAGCGGTCCAGGCGGTCAACTTTGGCATGAGGGATGGCCAGTCCGTTGCCGATGCCGGTGCTGAGGATGTCCTCCCGTTCACGAAGGGCTTCCAGAGACCGGTCCGGCTCGTCCAGCCGCCCTTCCTCCTCGAGCAATCCAACCAGCTTCTCAAAGACCTCCTCTCGACTTTCCACGTCGAGGTCGGTCTCCACAACCGCCTCGTCCAGAAGATCAATCACCGATACAGAATCCGCCTGATCTAACGTAGCCATGCTCGGTGGGCCTCCAGTAAAGGGTCAAAGATGTCAATCCAGGACGTCCTCGGGAAGAAACGCACGGACGATCGAATCCGTGCGAAGGGGGGGACCGGTCTCTCCTTCAACCGAACCCCGGGCACGGCCGTTGGAGGAAGGCGGTGTGTCCGTGGAGGCGGTGCCACCGATTCCTCCCCGTACTTATACCATGGCGAGCTCGAGGTCGCAATTCCCGATCGGGGTTTCTCCCGGATTATCCGCCGGTCTCGATCAACCCGTAATGCCCGTCCTCCCGCTCGTAGATGACGTTCACCTCGCTGGTCACCTGATTGGTAAACACGAGGAAATCATAATCGAGGCTCTCCAGCTGGAGCAGAGCCTCCTCGGTGGACATCGGTTTCGCGGTGAAGGTGCGCCGCCGCACGATCCGGGGCTCGGCCTCGTCGTCCTCATCCCCCATCTCGACCACTTTCGAGGCGATCTCCCGGCGGGACCGGCGGTTGTTCTTCTTTCGGTGGCTGGTTCGCTGGTCGTGGTACTTGCGAAGCTGACGGCCGAGCTTGTCGACCGATTGATCGATCGACGCGTACAGGTCGGGACTGGAAGCGGTTCCCTCGAAGAATTCCCCGTCCCCGTTAACCTGGATGTCCGCGATCTGCCGCTCCCCCTCCACGCGGAGTTTCACCCGGGTTCGAATCACCTGATCCTCGCGCTCGGGAAAGAATTTCTCCAGCTTTGAAACCCGTTTTCGGGCGTAATTCTTGAGGGACTCCGAAAGATCCATGCTCTGACCCACGAACTGAAACTCCATGCTGAACCTCCTCGTCAGGAATCGCCGTCGTCGGCGTCGGATTCGGTCGTAGGCTCGGTGCCGGTCTCAGGGACGCGCGACGCCGGGGCGGAGGGCGCGTCAAAGGACGAACCCAGGTACACGTCCCGGGCGTCGGGGTCGTTGATCAGGGTCGGGGCGTCACCGGCAATCAGGATTTCTCCTTCGTTCATGATGTAAGATCGGTCGGTGATCGCCAGTGTCTCACGCACGTTGTGGTCCGTTATCAGCACGCCGATCCCCCGTTCCTGAAGCCTTCGAATCAGGTTCTGCACCTCCTCCAGGGCGATCGGGTCCACCCCCGCGAAAGGCTCGTCCAACAGCAGGAAGTTCGGGTCGGTAATCTGCGCCCGGGCACTCTCAAGACGGCGCCGCTCTCCCCCGGAGAGGGAGTCCCCCCGGGCCTCCTCGAGCCCCCGGAGACCGAAGTCCTCGATCAGGGCCTCGCAGCGGGACCGCCTCACCCCGGGATCGGACTCGACGAGCTCCAGAATCGCCATGAGGTTCTCCCGGACGGTCAACCCGCGGAAGACCGAGGACTCCTGGGGGAGGTACCCGACCCCGCGACCGGCCCGTCGGTACATCGGGAGGTCGGTGACCTCCTGCCCGTTCAGGAACACCGACCCGCCGTCGGGCCGAACCAGGCCCACCATCATTTGAAACGTGGTGGTCTTCCCGGCGCCGTTGGGTCCAAGCAGGCCCACGATCTCCGCGTCTCCGACGGTCACGTCGACGTCGTTCACCACCGCCCGGCCCCCGTAGCGTTTGACAAGGTTCCGGCCACTGAAATCATTCCCCATTCCGGAACAGCCCCGACTCGGTGTTGAAGCGTCCCCGGACCTCTTCGTCCATCCGGACGGATCCCGTCGCGAGGTCCATCCAGATGCGCTCCGCCCGGAAGTCATCGGAACCCCGGCGCACGTAGGCGTCCCCCCGCAGTAGCACGGTGTCGGCCCCGACGTCCTGGTACGCGTAAAACCCACGGGCCTGCAGGTCCTCGGTGTAGAGCCTGACGTCCCCGTGGGCCGTCAGGAAGTCCACCGTGTCGGTCCCGGCCTGATAGTGAATCTCCAGGCGGTTCGAAAGCAGGGTTCCCGTGTCGTTCCACACGCGAACGTGTCCGGTGAGGACGGCTCGACCCTCGCGGTGATAGACCTGGAGCCGGTCGGACTCGAACTCGAGGGAACGCTCGGCGCGGGCGGGGGAAAGCAGAAGGATGCCTAGCCCGAGGACGACCGCGAAAGGTACTGCACCTCGGAGAGAAATTGCAACCGCTCCTCGGAAAAGTTGGCGCGAAGCCCCCGGGCCGTCAGCACGCCGCCGGGGACCTCGAGCCGAACGTCAGCGTGCGTTTTCAGTATACCGTCCGCAAGGGACCAGCTCAAAAAGTTCGTGCGCAGCACCTGATCGTACTGGACCCGCCGGACGACCACGTCCCCCCGTACCTCGAGGTAGCGTGCGTCGAAACGATACTCCCCCTCGTCCCCCGATAGAACCGCGGTCCTCTACCCCCCCCGCTCCAGCACCACCTGCGGGTCGTCCAGGGGGACCTGCCCCGGGTCACGATCGGCCCGGGGGGCCCGGAGGTGCCAGACTTCATCCCGGGACACGGTAAGCGTAAGCTCGAAATCCTGGACCTGGTGGCGTATCCCCCCGGTGTCGCCGGAGGGCGCCGGTCCGTTCGGATCCGCCGCGGGCGTCGGGTTCTCGTCGGTGGGTCCGTAGAGGAAGTAGGCCAGCAGCAAAAGGCCCGCCAGCGCCACCCCTAGGGTGATGTATCGGCGAGATCCCATCGGGGACCCAGTGGATATTGAACCGCGATGTGTCCGCTTTCTTCCCCGTAGGGTCCGATGGTTTTGCGCATCTCCCCCTCCACGAGAAAGTGAACCAGTTTATAGGACGGCGGCAGGTTGGCGAGCATCGAATTGACGATGGAATACAGCAGCATCATCTCCCCGGAACTACCCTGGGCGGCCCCCACGAGCCCGTCGTTGAAGTTCAGGTAGACCGTCTGGCCGTCGACGAACGCCGAACGTACGGTCGCCTCCGGAGGAACCACGGCCACAAGCCGGGGATCCCTGGGCGGCGTGGTCAGTTCGTCGGCGATCTGAACGATGCGGCTGGCGGTATCCGGGGCCTCGGTCACGCGCCGCTCCACGACCTCGAGCCGGTAGGCCTCACGATCCAGGAAGTAGAGCTTGACCGCCTCGCGGGGCAGGGGCTTCTCCGAGGGGGCCGGACCGGAACGAAACGTCCACCAGACAAAGACGCCGGCGGCCAGCAGGAGAACCCCGACCACGAGGGCGACCCGGCGGGTCCGCTCAATCATAGACGGTTCTCACGG
>CAZEBV010000090.1:0-9493 GCA_964510695.1 uncultured bacterium | reverse complement strand
CCGGCGGCTTTCCGTACCCCTTCCTGGGGGACCCCCTGTCATGCCGTGGGCCCGGGCGCCTAACAACCGGCGTTTTCCCTCCCGCGTCGGATCCGGCCCGTTTCGGCCGACCGGACATCCCGGTGCCACCGCCCTGCCGTTTAGCCCCCGGTCCTTCGCGCTCGTCCGGTGACTCGGGGGGAGCCTATCGACTCGTAACCCGTCCCTGCTTTCCGTTCACTGCCCTCTCAAGCGGGGGGGCATTCCAGGCCATTCGGGTGGGACTCGCTGTCGGCCAGGGGGTCATGCGGGGTCGGGGACCGTCAGGAGCCGTCAAAAAAGGACCGGAACCATTCGCCCCAGGTGGTGGGGGTGGATTCCAGGACGTCCAGCACGTCCGACCGGGACTGCCGGTCGGGGTCACTTCGAAGGTATTCGAAGGTGTTCGTGCCCTTCGGGTTTTCCCGCCACGGGTCGGCTCCGGCCTTCAGGAGGAGCCGGGTGATGTTCCGGGCGGCCGAAGTATCGTTGTGGCTGGCCCACATGAGCGCGTTGAGGCCTTTTTCGTCGAACGTGTTCACCTGGACGCCCGCCTGAAGAAGGCGGCGCACCACGCCCGGTGAGTTCGTGGAGGCGGCGTACATCAGCGGGGTCATCCCTTTTTGGTCGGTGCGGTTGGGGTTCGAACCTGCGGCCAGAAGCAGCGCAACGGTTCGGGGCCGGTTGAACCCGGCGGCCATCATGAGGGGGGTGGAGCCGTTGCTGTTCGGAATGTTGGGGTCGGCCTCCGCCGCGAGCAGCAGCCGGATGACCCCGGGCTCGCGGTTTTTTCGGGCGGCCAGCCAGAGGGGCGTCATCCCCCGGGTGTAGCGTCGGTTCACCTTCGCCCCCGACCGAAGGAGAAGCCGGTGCACGCGCGTGTCGGCGTTGCCCGCGGCGGCGAAACCCAGCGGGGGCAGCCCGGCCAGGTCCGTCGCGTTCACGTCGGATCCCGCGTCCAGCAGGGCTCGGACCACCCGATGGTCGTTGAACTGGGCGGCCCCCATCAGCGGCGTGGTCCCCCGGTTGTTGGTGGCGGTGGTGTCCGCCCCGGCGTCGAGAAGGAGGCGAACAACGGAAAAGTCGTTGAAGCCCGCGGCGTACATCAGGGGGGTCTGGCCCGCCTGGTCGGCGGCGTTCACCCGGGCGCCCTTCCGGATGAGAAAACCCACGACCCGGGTGTCGTTGGCTTCGGCGGCGAACATGAGGGGGGTCTGCTTCTGTTCGTTGGTGCGGTGGACGGACTCGCCCCGGTCGAGGGCCCGCCGGACCTGATCCGGGGATCCGCGTTCGGCCAGCGTGAAGAAGTCCGCGTCGGTGTCGGTCGCTCCCCGGGCGGCGGGAACCGCCAGCAACGAGGCCATCAGGATCCCGACCACGAGCGGGGCGCGGACGGTCAGGCGCCAGGACACGGGCGTCACCTCCGTTTGAGTTCGAAAAATTGTACCGCACCCTCACCCGATTCCCCAACCGCGGGGGAACTTTCGTTGGGGGGCTTCTCCGGGTTTCGGTAGGATGGGGGTTCTGGCTGCATCGTCCCGAACACCCTCGAGGGAGGACGAGTCCATGGTTCGTTCGTTTGGGGATGCCGAACCCCGGGTGGCGGATTCGGCCTACGTGGACCCCGACGCCACCGTGATCGGAAACGTCGTGCTGGAGGAAAAGGCCAGCGTCTGGCCCGGCGCGGTCCTGCGCGGGGACCTGGAGGCGATCCGGCTCCGCCGGGGGGCCAACGTTCAGGACAACGCGGTCTGTCACTCGGAGCCGTCCGATCCCACCGACCTGGGCGAATGGGTCACGGTGGGCCACGGAGCCGTCGTCCACGGCGCGACGGTCGAGGAGCACAGTCTGATCGGGATGAACGCCGTCGTGCTGGACGGGGCCACGGTGGGATCCTACACGATCGTGGCGGCCGGCACCGTCATCCGGGAGGGCCAAAAGATCCCCTCCGGCGTGCTGGTGGCGGGTTCCCCCGCGGAGGTGCGCAGGGAGCTTGATACCTCCTCCCGGTGGTTCGAGGCCGGCGAGGGATACGCTGAACTCGCGGCGCTGCACGGGGCCGAACTCGACTAATCGACCTGAGTCCCCCCGGAGGGGGGCGGCGGGTGCCCCGTCCTCGGTCGGCCGGGGCGGGGCGCCTTTGCCCTGCCGCCTGACGGACGGGATTACTCCTCCCCGACGAGCCACCGCCGGGGGTTGTCCCGGGTCATGGTTTGGATTTGTTCGTCCGTCACGCCCCGTTCCCGAAGGTCGGGAAGCACCGTCTCGAACAGGTACGTGAAGTTCCAGTCCGGAAGCAGTTCGTCCGGGTCCCCCTCGACCCAGTCGATGGTGGCCGCGTGGTCGTGGGAGAGGTGAAGCCGGTCGGTGTATCCCTCCCGGCATAGTGCCTCGACGGTGGCGTTGCGGCGCTCGGTCTCGAGGAGGTAATCCAGGCCGTAGCGATCCATCCCCAGGTAGGATCCCCGGTCCGCCAGGGCCCGCAGGTAGTCCAGATCGTCGGTGTCCCCCGAGTGGCCGATGACGACCCGGGAGAGGTCCACCCCTTCCTCCTCGAGAAGATCCTGCTGCTGAAGCCCCGAACGGTTGGCGGGATGGGAGTGGGTCATGATGGGAGCCCCGGTTTCACGGTGGGCCCGGGCCACCGCCCGAAGGGTTTTTCGCACCCCGTCGGTCATCCCCGGCTCGTCGGTGGCGCATTTGAGGAACCCGGCCTGAACCGGTGTGTCCTCGATTCCCTCCTCGATGTCCCGCACGAACAGCTTTGCCATGTGGTCCACGGAGCGCTCCCGGAAATAGTACGGAAGGTCCCGGTAGGTGTACACCCCCGTCGCCATGACCACCTGGATCCCGGTCGCCTCAACCACCCGTCGCACCCGGGCGACGCTTCGTCCCAGACCCATCACGGTCGGGTCCACGAGGGTCTGGACTCCGTGTTCCTGGGCCGCCCGGACCTTCCGTACGGCCCGCTCATGAACCCGGGGTTCGTCCCAGACCCGCGGGAAGTTCCCGGGGATCCCCTCGGTCGCGACACAGAGGTGCTCGTGGGGGAGAACCAGGCCGAGTTCCCCGGGGGAAACCGGTCCGGACACGGTGGGAATCGAGGCCATGGAGGCTCCTTTCCGGGCGGGGGTCGTCCGCCGGCGGAACGCTTCTCAGGCCCCCGCATCTTCTATAGGATGCTTCTTTCACCGTCGCCAAGCTTACCATTCGCCCGCCCGGAGCGATGAGGTTCCCCACGGGCGGAGGGTCGGAGGTCCTCACGGATGGCCCCTGAGGTCGAAACCACCTCTTCCGGGGAGTACTTCGAGCGCCTGGTCGATCGGGACGCCCTGAACGCGTACCTGGAGGACGAACTGGGTCCCGCGGATCGGTTCGACCTGGAGCTTCTCAAGGTCGGGCACTCCAACGAAACCCTCCACGTCACCTGGGGTTCACGGAAGATGGTCATGCGGCGTCCTCCCCCCGGGGAGACGGCCGAGTCGGCCCACGACGTGCTGCGTGAATACCGGGTGCTGTCCGCCCTCGAGGGCACCGACATCCCGCTTCCGGAGCCGATCCTCGCCTGCGGCGATCATGCCGTGATCGGCAGCGATTTTTACCTGATGGAGCGCCTGCAGGGCACCGTCATCCGGGACGAGGAGCCCGAGCGCTTCGCGGCGCCCGAGCACCGCCGGACCATCGGCGAGGAACTGATGGAGATCCTGGGCCGCATCCACAACCTGGACTACGCCGCCGTGGGTCTGGAGGATCTCGGCCATCCGGAGGGATTCACGGAACGCCAGGTCGATCGGTGGACGAAACAGCTGGACTGGGCCTTCGAGACGACCGCGGAGGTGCGGACGATTCCCGAGCTTCGGGAGGTGGGCCGCTGGCTCAAGGACAACCTGCCGCCCGACCCACACCACACCCTGTTCCAGGGGGATTACAAGCTGGACAACGTCATGTTCGCCCCGGGGACGCCCCCCCGCATCGTGGGCGTTTTCGACTGGGAGATGTGCACGCTGGGGGATCCTCTCTTCGACCTGGGCTGGACGCTGATCTCTTGGCGCGACGAGGACGACAGCGACGCCCTCGCCGGCATGTCCTCCACGTCGGAGTTCATGCTGCGGGAGGGCTATCCCGACCGGCGGGGGCTGGTGGACCTGTACGAGTCCTACTCGGGCATCGCCTTCGAGCACGATCGTTTCTACCGGGCGCTGGCGGTCTACAAATACGCGGGCGTCGGCGAGATGTTCTTCGCCCGTCACCTCGCCGGAGACGCCGACGACGAGCTGTATCCGCTCATGGAGGACATCGTGCCCCGGCTGGCGGAGCAGGCCCTGAAGATCATCCGGGGCGAGGCACCGCTGTAACGACATCCCGATCGACCAGGAGGCGTGATGAACGATGGACCTTTCCTACGACGATCCCGAGCCGGCCCGGGAACTGGCAGAGCGGGTGCGTGCGTTCGTGGACGAGGTGGTGCTGCCCGAGGAGCGCCGGCTTTCCGGCGGCGGTTCGGTCCCCGGGGAGCTGATCGAGGACCTGCGGGAGGAGGCGAAGCAGCGGGACCTCTACGCCCCGCAGATGCCCGAGGAGTACGGCGGACTGGGGCTTTCCTTCCGGGAGGTGCTGCCCAGTTTCGAGCAGGCCGGCCGGAGTCTGCTGGCGCCCACGGCCCTGCGGGTCGACGCGCCGGACGAGGGCAACATGCACACACTGGAGATGGTCGGCACCGAACAGCAGAAGGAGCGCTGGCTTCGGCCGCTGGTGGCGGGGGAGATCACCTCGGCCTTCTCGATGACCGAACCCTCGCCCGGCGGTGGTTCGGATCCGAAGATGATCAAGACCACGGCCCAGCGCGACGGGGACGAGTGGGTGATCAACGGTCACAAGTGGTGGACCACTCAGGGCTCGGAGTCGGACGTGCTCATCGTGATGGCCCGCACGGACCTGGACGCCCACCCTTACGAGGGGTGTTCGATGATCCTGGTGCCCACGGACACGCCGGGTGTCACCCTCAAGCGGGACATTCCTCACCTCGGTGGAGAGGCCGGCGCGGGGCACGCCGAGGTGCTCTACGAGGACGTCCGGGTGCCCGCCGAGAACCTCCTCGGCGAGGAGAACGCGGGGTTCGCCATCGCCCAGATGCGCCTGGGCCCGGCCCGGCTGACCCACTGCATGCGCTTCTCGGGCATGGCCGAGCGGGCGATGGAGGTCGCCAAGGCCTACACGAACGAGCGGGAGGCGTTTGGCACCCGACTGTCGGACAAGCAGGCGCTGCGCTTCGAGCTGGCCGAGGGGGCCACGCGGTTGCACGCGGCCCGAACCATGGTGCGCCACGCCGCGCGTCAGATCACCCGCGGCGAGCAGGCCCGCACCGAGGTGGCGATGTGCAAGGTGTTCACGGCCAACGTCGTGCAGGACATCATCGATTCGGCGCTTCAGGTGTGCGGGGGCAGCGGCATCGGGAAGGACCTCCCGCTGGCGACGTTCTACGAGGCCGTGCGGTCGTTTCGCATCGTGGACGGCGCGGACGAGGTCCATAAACGGTCGATCGCGCGGGAGCTGTTCCGCGACGTCGACACCGAGGAACTGGAGCCGCTTCCCCGGTTCGAGGTCTCGACGCCGCTGACGGAATCGTCCGACTGATCCCGACGGGAGGTGCCCGGCCATGGCTGACCAGGACGAACCGGTTCTGAGCGAACGGGACGGAGGGGTGGTGACCCTCACCCTGAACCAGCCCGACCGGCTGAACGCCCTTTCGGCGGCGATCCAGCGGGGTCTCCTCGAGGAGCTCGAATCGATCCGGGACCCCGGGGATTCCGTCCGCTGTCTGGTGATCCAGGGGGCGGGGAACGCCTTTTCGGCCGGCGGGGACATCGAGGCCATGCGGGAACGCTTCGAGATGGATGTTTCCCCCGACGCGCCGGTCCGTCACCTGGAGGAACTCACCAATCGTCTGATGGCCGAGGTGGTCCGGTTTCCGGCCCCCACCGTGGCCAAGGTCAACGGCCCCGCCGTGGGAGCCGGGGCGAACCTGGCGGTGGCCTGCGACGTGCTGGTGGCCCACGAGGACGCCTCCATCGGGTTCGTGTTCCGGCAGGTGGGGCTGGCCGTGGACGCGGGAACCTCGTATTTGCTCCCTCGGGTGGTCGGGCTCAACGTGGCCAAGGAACTCATCTACACCGGGGAGATCATGGGCGCCCAACGGGCCCGGGCCCTCGGGCTCTTCAACCACGTCCACGAGGACGGCGAATTCGAGGAGAAGGCCGGCGAACTCATCGATCGGATCGCCTCCGGTCCGACCGTGGCCCTTCGACACTCAAAACGGCTGCTGGAGGAGGGGCTCCAGAAAAGCCTCGAGGAGGCCCTTCAGGACGAGTCGGCCAACCAGGGCCTCGTGTTCGAGACCGAGGATCACCGCGAGGGCGTGGAGGCCTTCCTCGAGGACCGTTCGCCCGACTTCAGCGGGCGCTGAGCGTCCCCTCTTCCCCCGTGGACGAGGTCCGCCTCACCGCCAACGGTGTTTCCTTCGTCGCCCGCGCGGCGGGCTCGGGGGAACGGCGGGTGCTTCTGATGCACGGGTTCCCGGACGACCCGGGCTCGTTTGGTCCCCTCATGGAGCGGCTCGCCGACGCGGGCTATCGGGCCGTGGCCCCCTACATGCGCGGCTACGGGCCCACCGGCCCCGCGCCGGACGGCCGCGACGACGCCGACGCGCTGGCCGACGACGCCCTGGCGCTGCTGGATCGGGTGGGCGGCGAACGAACGTACCTGGTGGGTCACGACTGGGGCGCGGTGGCCGCCTACCTGGCCGCGATTCGGGATCCGGGGGCCCTGGACGGACTGGTGGGCATGGCCGTTCCCCCCAGCTTCTTCGAGGGGTTTACGCAGCATCCCCGTCAGCTTCTTCGCAGCTGGTACATGTTTTTCTTTCAGCTCCCCGGGCTCCCCGAACGGGTGATCCGCTGGCGGGACATGGCCTTCCTTGAGTGGCTCTGGAGCCGCTGGAGTCCCGGCTGGACCCCACCGGCCGATCGGCTCGAAGCCGTCAAAGAAACCTTCCGTACCCCCGGCACCGTCGAGGCGGCCCTGGCCTACTACCGCCAGACGATGCGTCGGGCGGCCCGGGACCTCGTGTCCGGCGAGGGGGCGGATCCGGCGGCGCGCGGCCCGATCCGGGTGCCCGGCCTCGTGATGGCCGGGCGGCGGGACGGCTGCGTGGGACCCGAGCTCTTCGAGGGCAGCGAGTCGGCCTTCGCGGGCCAAAGCCGCCTGGAGTACGTGCCGCGGGCGGGGCACTTCCTTCAGCTGGAGGCCCCAAACGTCGTGGCGAAGGCCGTCCTGTCCTTCCTGCAGGCGGGGCCTGAGGGGGGCAAAGGCCCTTCAAGGTCCCAGACCCGGGTCGAGTGAGCGGGGGAGTGGGTTCGGGAAGAGCGCCCTGCGGGTCCGTCGGGCCCCAAAGGGGCATGGGTCACAGAGATGCTTGTCCCGGGGGGTTAGTCTCGGACGCCCTTCGGCCCCACAGAGGGGGAGAGTAGTCTCAGACGCCCTCCGCCCCCAGCGGGGGGAATTGGGCCAGAGACCCTTCGGGCGTCAGACCGAGATGGGGGCGGGGATGGCCGGGTGGTGCTGGTAGTTCTCCAGCTGGACGTCCTCGAAGGAGAAGTCGTCGATCGCGTCGACCTCGGGGTTCAGCCGCAGCGTGGGGCGCGGGTAGGGCTCCCGTTCCAGCTGGGTGCGGGCCTGCTCGAGGTGGTTCGAGTAGAGGTGAGCGTCGCCGAGCGTGTGCACGAAGTCGCCGGGCTCGTGGCCCGTCACCCGGGCGACCATGCTGGTGAGAAGCGAATAGGAGGCGATGTTGAAGGGGACGCCCAGGAAGACGTCGGCGCTTCGCTGGTAGAGCTGGCAGGACAAACGCCCCCCGGCGACGTAGAACTGAAACAGCACGTGGCAGGGGGGGAGCGCCATCGCCTCGAGCTGGCCCACGTTCCAGGCGCTGACCACGTGGCGCCGTGAGTCGGGGTTGTCCTTGAGGCCCCGGATCACCCGGCGGATCTGATCCACGCCCTCCCCGTCGGCCGTCTCCCAGTTGCGCCACTGTTTGCCGTAGATCGGGCCCAGTTCCCCGTCCTCGTCGGCCCACTCGTCCCAGATGGAGACGTCGTGTTCCTGCAGGTAGTCCACGCTGGTGTCCCCGCGAAGGAACCAGAGAAGCTCGTGGACCACCGAGCGGAAGTGAAGTTTCTTCGTGGTGACCGCCGGGAACCCTTCGGAGAGGTCGAAGCGCATCTGGTGTCCGAAGACGCTTCGCGTCCCCGTCCCGGTGCGATCCTCCTTCTCGACGCCCTCGTCGAGGATGTGTTCCAGGAGGTTCAGGTACGTTCGCATGGGTCCGTCGACCGGGTGGTCAGAAGAAGGGGAAACGTCGTCGATCGCGGGCTCGAGGCCGTCCCCTCAGGAGGACGTCGAGACACCGTCACGGCTCCCGTCGGGTTCCTCGTCCGACCGGAGGCCGGTCGAGCCGAAGCCCCCCTCGCCGCGCCGGGTTTCGTCGAGGGTTTCCCGGGGGTCCCACTCGAAGCGCTCCACGCGCTGAACCACCAGCTGGGCGATCCGGTCCCCCCGTTCGACCCGGAAGGGTTCGTCGCCGAGGTTGTGCAGCAGCACCTTGATTTCGCCCCGGTAGTCCGAGTCGATCGTGCCGGGTCCGTTGGGAATGATGACGCCCTCGGAGGCCAGCCCCGAGCGGGCCCGGACCTGGGCCTCGAGGCCCTCGGGGAGCGACAGGCGGATCCCGGCGGGAATCAGGGTGCCCTCCCCCGGGGAGAGGGTCGTGGTTTCGTCCACGGCCGCCCGGAGGTCCACGGCGGAGGAGCCGGGCGTGGCCCGTCGGGGAAGCTCCAGGTCCCGCGCGTGATCGCAGCGTGTCACGGGGATGTTGAGGTTGCCCCGATCCTCGCTGAGCCGCTGCCGTCGGACCTCGGCCGGGGTGGCCTGGTCGCCGTTCACGGACATCTTCGAGGGCGCCGGGCGGTACTCCATCGGCTCGCGGTGGTTGGCGTAGCGGGCCCCGTCCTTGCGGGAGTAGGGCATGTCGCAGGGCCCCGTGGTCAGGTAGCTGATCTGACAGATGGGCATGTGAGGGTAGACGCGAACCGGCTGTTTCACGGACAGCTCCAGGGTCCAGCAGCCCTCGAAGTCGATGTCCCCGAACCCCCCGTCCGAGACCACCGACAGGCCCAGCCGGGCCATGGAGCTTTTGCCCTCGAGCACCGGCACGAAGTGGCGCGTGCGGGTCCACTCGACGGTGGACCCCAGGTAGACCCGATCCGGCTCGAGCACCCGGCCCTCCTCGGGCACGGTGAGGGTCTCGACCTCGGGGCGCTGTTTGGCGTCCAGGACCTCCTCCGGGTAGACCTTGAGGGTGTCCGCCAGGTGGAGGTCGTAGCTGTTGGACCCCAGCTTCTCCGGGTCGAAGGGGTCGATG
>CAZEBV010000089.1:0-9614 GCA_964510695.1 uncultured bacterium | reverse complement strand
GTCCTCCCCGGGGAGGACGGGAAGTTCGGCGTGCTTTACAATCACACCCCCTACATGGCGGTGCTGACGACCGGGCCGATTCGCCTGGAGGAACCCGGCGGTACCGTTCTGATGGCCTGCAGTGGCGGGTTCGCCGAAGTGTCGGAGAACCGGGTCCGCATCCTGGTCGAAACGGCGGAGCTGTCGGCCGACATCGACGTCGAACGGGCCCGGAAGGCCCTCGAGCGGGCCCGTGAACGGCTCGAGAAACGCCACGAGGAGGACGTGGACGTTCCCCGCGCCCGACGGGCCCTTCAGCGCGCCCGGGTCCGACTCCAGGTCGCCGAACAGTAGTCAAGCACCCTTTCATCCCCCTCCCCCTTCCGGTTCGCCCCCCTTGATTTTTCAGGGTGCCGGTTACAGGCTTCCAGTGTCGTTTTCAGTTTGCCGTGTACACCCGGCTTCCGGGGGGAGGACCCCGACCGCGGCCGACCACGAAACGTTCCGGGACGATTACCGTGACGTCCAGGGGATTGCCAGGGCCTCTCACCGCTCGTGCTCCCGCCAAGCTGAACCTCGGACTGAGAATCCTCGGGGAGCGCCCGGACGGATACCATCGGCTCGTCACCGTTTTCCAGACTCTGGCCCTCAGCGATCGACTGTCCCTGCGTCCCCGGTCCTCGGGCCGGGAGGACGAGCTCGTCGTCGAGGGTCCCGTGTCGGTTGAGTCCGGGTCGGATAACCTCGTCCACCGGGCCCTCGCCAGCCTCCGACGGGCCGGGTGGGAGGTTCCACCCCTTCACGTACGTCTGCACAAACGGATCCCGACCGAGGCGGGCCTGGGGGGCGGAAGCAGCGACGCGGCCGCGATCCTGAGGGTCGTATCGTCCAACTGGCCCCGTGCGGGGTCCGGGCCCGACCTTCCCTCGCTGGCGCTGGACCTCGGGGCCGACGTCCCGTTTCTTCTGCGGGGCGGCACGGCCGTCGGACGCGGCATCGGTCATCGCTTGACCCCTCTTCCCGATCAGCGGGCCCGCGTGCTGCTGGCGGTGTTTCCGTCGGGCATGTCCTCCCGGAGAGCCTTCGAGGCCGTGGACCCCGACGACACGGGCGGGGAGGTGGACCCCGCGGCTGTCTTCCGGGAGCATAACGGAGATGACGGCTGGAGGCACGTGGACCTGGCCAACGATTTCACGCCGCTGCTCGCCCGGACGCTCGAGGGCTTCGAGTCCGTGCGCGCCGGATTGAGCGATTTTACCGACCACGTGGCGCCCACGGGCAGCGGCACGGCCCTGTACGGGCTGTTCCGGGATGCCGAACATCGGGACCTGGCGTACGATTCGCTGCGTGAGACGTTCTCCGGGGTTCGCTGGCTTCGGACGCGTTTTCTGGCTTCGGATGACCTTTCGGTGTCGGGAGGAAACCAGGCCTGAAAGGGGCCTGGAGGTGATCGGCCGAGCGTGGGCCAGGGGGGCTCAGCCGGCGGCGGACGCGGTCTCCCGATCGGCGGCTTCGTCGCCGGCGTTGTCCAGCGCCAGTTCGTTCAGGTACTCCTCGGCCTCCATGGCGGCCTTGCAGCCGCTTCCGGCGGCCGTCACGGCCTGACGGTAACGCTGGTCCTGCACGTCCCCCGCCGCGAAGACGCCCTCCACGTCGGTGAACACCTCGTCCTTGGTCCGGAGGTAGCCCGTCTCGTCCATGGCGAGCTGTTCCTCGAAGAGTTCCGTGTTGGGTTTATGACCGATGCCCAGGAAAATCCCCTCGCAGTCCAGGGTGCGTTCCGTCACGTCGGCGTCCCCCTGCTCCCATTTCTCCTTGGGGTGTCCCTCCGGATGCTGCACGACCCGGGCCCCGGTGACGGCCTCCCCGTCCCCCAGCACTTCCACGAGCTCGGTGTTCCAGAGGAACTCGATCGTGTCATTCTGGCGGGCGCGCTCGGCCATGATCCTGGAGGCCCTCAATTCATCGCGCCGATGAAGGATCCTCACTCGCTCGGCGAATTTCGTCAGGAAAAGCGCCTCCTCCATCGCGGTGTCGCCCCCCCCGATCACGAGCACCTCGTCGTCCTGGAAGAAGAAACCGTCACAGGTGGCGCACGCGGAGACGCCGCTGCCGCGGTAGCGTTCCTCCGACTCGAGTCCAAGCCATTTCGCGGACGCCCCCGTCGCCGCGATGAGGCTCTTCGTGCGGTAGGTCTCCCCCGCGACCTCCACGGTGAAGGGCCGTGACTCAAGGTCGACGGCCGTGGCGTTGCCGGGGACGAACTCCGTGCCGAACCGGGCCGCCTGTTCCTTCTTCCGGTCCATCAGCTCGGGCCCCTGAATCCCCTCGGGGAACCCGGGGTAGTTTTCGACGTCCGTCGTGATCGTAAGCTGTCCGCCCGGCTGTTCCCCCTCGATCACCAGCGGTTCCAGGTCGGCGCGGGCGTTGTACAGGGCCGCCGTCAGGCCGGCGGAGCCCGAGCCGAGGATGATGACGTTGCGCACCGGTTGCCCGGGGGTTCCGTCGTCCGTGCCGTCCGTCTCGTTCTCCAGCATCGCGTCAAGCACTCCTTTCGATTCCAGCTCGTAGAGTTCGTCGCATCCCCCCACGTGCTGCTCCCCGATGAAGATCTGGGGGTACGTTTTTCCCCCGTCGGAGCGCCGCATCATCTCCTCCCGGCGCTCGGGCTGCTCGCTGACGTTGATTTCGGTATAGTCCACGTTCTTTTGGTTCAACAACTGCTTGGCACGTCGACAATAACCACAGCGGTCGCGCGTGTACAGTTCGACGTCGGGAGCCACGCGGCGTCACCTCCGGGGAACGTCCGTTCGAAGCCAACATCTTACCAAATCCCCCGAGAATCGGCGTCCGTCCCCGTCCCGGGTCGAGGGGGCGGACGGCGGATCCTCCGGCGGGAGAACGAACTGACGGGCGGTGGTTGCGCATGCTGAAGCGGATGAGTCGGTCCCTCCGGCAGGGGTTCGTGGTCGTGGTGCTGGGAGCCGCCGCCGCGGGGTACGCCTTCCCCGGCGGCTTCGAGTGGGTCGGATGGTCCTTCGACGTTCCCCTTTACGGTTCGGTCGACGGCGTGATCATCGGCCTGGGAATCATTATGCTCGGGATGGGGATGACGCTCTCGTGGGCGTCGGTCAGGCGGGCCCTGAAGCATCCTCACTGGGTTCTTCTCGGGGTTCTGCTTCAGTACCTTCTGATGCCGCTGATCGCCTTCGTCCTGGTGCTGAGTCTGGGCGTGCCGGACATGCTGGCCGTGGGCGTGATTCTCGTGGGATGCTGTCCGGGGGGGACGGCCTCCAACGTCATCGCGTTCCTTTCGCGCGCGGACGTCCCCCTGTCCGTTTCGATCACCCTGGGAAGCAGCGCGGTCTCCCCGCTGGTGACGCCGCTGCTGGTCTGGTTGTACGCTCAGAAGCTGCTTGGCGTCTACCGCGGCCGGGTGATCGAGGTCCCGACCTTCCTGCTGGTGAAGGCGATCCTCCTTGTCGTCGTGCCGATCCTGGTCGGCCTGATCCTCAAACGGTCCGTTCGGGGAGAACGGCCGGTGCCCTCGATCGAACGGCTGTTCACCCTGATTTCCGTGCTGGTTATCGGCCTGATCGTCGGGTACATCGTGGGGCAGGCCCGACCCGGGGGCGTGCTCGGGTACGTCGGTGTGCTGGCCGTTCCGGTGTTGTTGCACAACGTGGTCGGCCTCGGGCTGGGTTACGTCGCCGGGTGGGGGCTCTCCCTGCCGATCGACGCCGTGCGGACCCTGGCCATCGAGGTGGGCATGCAGAACTCCGGTCTCGCCGTGGCCCTGGCCGGGGTCCTCACGGACGTGCTCGTGAGGGAGGGGGCCGATCCGGAACGCCTGGCCGCCCTGGGCATGCCCGCCGTGCTGTTCAGCGTCTGGCACAACGTGACGGGCCCCCTGCTGGCCTCCTGGTGGGGCCGGGAGGACGGCGGCTGAGATGACAGACGGGGAAAGCGAATCCCGGGGCGGCCTGGGGCTTTCCGCCGCGGTGGTCAGCCTGGGCACCCTCACGAGCCGGGTGTTCGGGCTAATCCGGGACATGTCGATCGCCTACGTCTTCGGGGCCAGTCGGGTGACCGACGTCTTCTTCCTCGCCTACCAGATCCCGTCGCTGTTCCGCAAACTCCTGGCCGAGGGAGCCCTTTCGTCCTCCGTTGTTCCCGTCTACGTCGAACGGCGGGAGCGAAACCCAGAGGCCGCCGACCGTCTGGCCTCGGCGGTCTTCACCTGGGCCGTGCTGGGCGTGGGCCTTCTGACCCTTATCGGGGTGCTCGGCTCGGATTACCTCGTCACCGTGGTGGCGCCGGGGTACCTGGGTACGCCGAGTTTCGAACTGACCGTCCGGCTGACCCGAATTATGTTCCCGTTTTTGCTGCTCATGAGCGCGGCGGCGGTGGCCATGGGGGTCCTTCACGGTCGGGACGTCTACGCTCCCTCCGCCTTCGCCCCGGCGCTTTTCAACGTGGTCCTCATCGCCAGTGTCCTCTGGCTGGCCCCCGTCCTGACCGGGGGACCGGGAGAACAGATTTTCGCGCTCGCGGCCGGTGTCCTGGTGGGCGGTTTCCTTCAGTTCGGCGTTCAGTGGTGGTGGCTGGATCGGAACGGCGTCCGGCTCCGGTGGAACCCGGACTGGAGGACCCCCGGGTTCGGAAAAGTGGTCCGGCTGATGGGCCCGATGGTGTTCGGGCTGGCGATCTCCCAGATGATCGTCTTCGTGGACAAGGTCATCGCGTCCTTCCTCGACCCGGGGAACATCTCCCACCTTTACTACTCGAACCGCCTGTTTCAGTTTCCCTTCGCCCTGATCGGGATCGCCCTGGGGACCGTGGTGCTTCCGCGCTCGTCCGAGCACGTCTCCCGGGACGAGATCGGGGAGGTGGTCCAGACCGCGCGGGATTCGATCGGGATGATGGGCTTTTTGATGATCCCCTCGGCGGTCGGACTGGCGCTGGTGGGTCAGCCGCTGGTCGGGCTGCTGTTCCGGGGGCCCGAGTTCGACGCGGTCGATCAGCGGCTGACGTTCGCGGTGCTCTTCTTCGCGCTGCTCGGCCTGGTGGCGTATGGTTTCATCCGTATTTTTGTTTCACTCTGTTATTCGTTTCAGGATACAATGGGTCCGGTTCTGGCGGCGGCGCTGGCCCTGCTCGTCAACGTGGTGCTCGACGTGGTCCTGGTTATGGCGTGGCCGACGTCCGCCTACCGGGTTTGCGGGCTGACCCTGGCGGGAAGCGCGGCGGTCTGGCTGCAGGCCGGGGCCCTCAGGCGGCGCCTGCGGCGTCACCTGCCCGAGGTCGGCCTCGTTCCATGGGCCGCGGTGGGACGCTACTGCCTGATGTCCGCTTTGATGGGGATGGTGGTGTTCCCCGTGGTGGCCGCCCCATGGGGGCTCGCCGGCCGGGTGGTGGCCGGGACCTCCTTCGGGGCCTTCGTGTACCTCTCGCTGGCTCACCTCTGGGGGGAGTCCTACCCGCGTCGACTTCTCGGACAGGTCCTGGAACGCCTGCTGGGCTCATCCCGAACGCCGGGGACTGAGGACGATGCTTGACCTGCTGGAATCGTTCGCCGAACTCGAGGTGGCGGTGGTGGGCGACCTGATCCTTGATCGGTACGTTTGGGGTTCGGTCTCACGAATCAGCCCCGAGGCCCCCGTGCCGGTCGTCAACGTGGAGCGCAAGTCCTACAAGCTCGGGGGCGCTGGAAACGCCGCCCAGTCCCTGGCCGCCCTGGACGCCGACGTCACGGTCCTTGGACGGATCGGGGACGACGAGGGCGGGGAACGGATGAAGCGCTTCCTGGGACAGCACGACATCCGGCTGACCGAGCTCCCGAGGGAGCGTGATTACACCACCACCCTGAAGACCCGAATCATGGCCGAGAACCAGCACATGCTTCGGATGGACGACGAGCTTCGGGACCGCGTGACCACCGCGGCGCTCGACGACGCCGAGAAGACGCTGATGAACGCCCTGGAGGGGGCCGACGCGGTGCTTCTGTCCGATTACGCCAAGGGGGTGGTTTCACGGGACAACCTCGCCTGGTGGCTGGAGCGCTTCGAGTCCCTCGAGCTGCCCGTGGTCGTGGATCCCGCGGTGGAGCACTTCTCCCTCTACGAGGACGTGCGGATCATCACCCCCAACGAGACCGAGCTGCGGGAGGGGACCGGCACGACCGGCCCCGAGGCCGCCGGGCTGGAACCCCTGGCCGGGGAGGTCATGGAGGAACTTTCCCTGGAGGCTCTGCTCGTCACGCGCGGGGAGCGGGGGATGGCGCTCTTCGAACCGGAGGGGACGCCCTTCCACCTGGCCGCCCGGGCCCGGGAGGTCTACGACGTGACCGGCGCGGGCGATACCGTGGCGGCGCTGGTGACCCTGGGCGAGGCACGAAACGCCGATCGCCGCAAGGTGGTTCGGCTGGCCAACATCGCGGCGGGCATGGTGGTGGGCCGGATGGGGACCGCCGCCGTCACCGTCGATCAGCTTCGGGGCGCCCTGCGCGAATGAGCCTGCTGTCGCGGGAGGACGCCCGACGGGAGGCCGAGCGGCTCCGCCGCGAGGGCCGGGTGGTGGTCTTCACCAACGGCTGCTTCGACCTGCTTCACCGGGGTCACGTGCACCTGCTCTCCCGGGCCGCCCGGCAGGGGGACCATCTGATCGTGGGGCTGAACAGCGACGACTCCATCCAGCGCCTCAAGGGCCCCCGCCGCCCCGTCCTCCCCGAGGACGACCGGGCGGCCCTGCTGGACGCGCTGGCCTTCGTGGACGACGTCGTGGTGTTCCCCGAGGACACCCCCGAGGCGCTGATCGAGGCGGTCCTGCCCGACGTTCTGGTGAAGGGGGCCGATTACGCCCCCGAGGAGATCGTCGGACGAAAGGCGGTCCGCCAGCACGGCGGGCGGGTACACCGGGTCGAGCTGCTGGAGGGCAAGTCCACCAGCGGCATCATCCGTCGGCTGCGGTCCGAAAAGCCGGGGGAGGACGAGTAGGGGACGATGCCCGACCCCGAGGTCATCGCCGTGGTGCCGGCCCGCTGGGGATCCACCCGGTTTCCGGGCAAGGCGCTGGCCGAGATCGCGGGGAAACCCATGGTGCTTAGGGTGGTGGAGGGCGTCGCCGGGGCCTCCACGATCGAGCGGGTCTTCGTGGCCACGGACGACGAACGGATCGCCGACGCCGTCCGGGAGACCCCCGCCACCCCCGTGATGACCCCTTCGGATCTATCCAGCGGCAGCGACCGCGTGGCCCGCGTGGTCCGGGATCGTCCCGCCGACATCGTGGTGAACGTGCAGGGGGATCAGCCGCTGATTCGCGGCGAGGCCCTCGATCGGGGGGTGGAGGCCCTCCGGGAGGACCCCGGGGCCGACCTGGTTTCCTTCATGGCCCCCTGTCCGGAGGGGGACGTCGAGGACCCGGATCGCGTGAAGGTCGTGGTCGACCGGGACAACCGGGCGCTTTATTTCAGTCGTTCACCGGTCCCGTACCGCCGCAGCGAAGGCTCCGTTTACGTGCACGGGGGCGTGTACGTCTACCGGAAGGAGACGCTGATGGCCTTCACGGACTGGGAGCCCACGCCCCTGGAGAGCGCCGAATCCCTGGAGCAGCTTCGGGTGCTGGAGCGGGGGGGCACCATTCGGATGGTCCAGCTGGAGGAGATCCCCCCGGAGGTCGACCGCCCGGAGGACGTGGACCTCGTGGAGGCCCGCCTTCGCGAGGACTGAAGGGGGGCGAAGCCCCCTTAGGCCCACCAACGCGGAAGGGGCTTCGGTAACGAGCCTCCGGCGACTCCGTTGACGGTCCGAGACGGGCTTTTGGTCCCCGCGGGGACTTCGTCCCCCCCTTCAGTCGATCAGCCGGACCGTCGCCTCCGCCATGGGCGGAATACGATTGCCCATGTTATTCATCTGCCGCTGGGACCAGCCGCTCGACGTGAGCACGGCGGCGCGGTAGCGATTGCCGGCAGGGTTCAGGATGGTGCCGTTCCCCGCCAGGGTCAGCGTGCCGCCGGCCAGGATGACCCCCATCACGTCGGACCCGGCCATGCCGGCCTGGCCGATCGACACGTCCCCGTCGGCGCCCACGATGCCGCGGAAGCCGTTGTTCTCATCCCGAACCTGCAGGTCCTGACCCGCCCAGAGGGTCACGCCTCCGAGGGTATCGCGCTGTCCCCGGAATCGGTGTCCGCCCAGGCCGTCCACGACGATGTCACGGGTGGAGAAGAGGCCGCCATCCAGGGTGAGGCCCCCGGAGATTCTGAGCTCCTGGTTGCTGTAGATGCCGATGGGCTGGCCCTCGTCCCCCTGGATAACCATCCGACCCTGACCTTCAATTTCCAGGGGATCCGAGGCATCCTGTCGGGTGACGCAGACCGGGGTGCTGTCGCTTTGCCACACCACGGCGGCGTCCCCCTCCGTTACCATGGCCTTATCCTCGGCGGCAGTGCCCGAGGGCGTCACGTTCACGTCGGCATCGCATTCCATGTCCTCGCTCGCACGGTTGTCCGCGTCGGGCCAGTCGCCGGTGTTGTACTGGGTCATATCAACGTTGTAGTCCGGGTTGCTGTTGTTGCGGAGGGTCGAGCGCAGGGAGGGAATCGGCCGCCCCCCGTGCCGTTTGGTCTGACCCACGGAGCCGGACGGGCGGCTGAAGCTGGCTCCCCTGGGCAGGCTGACGCTGCCGATCGAGGCCGCCGCCGCCCCGTTCCCGTTGACGTTTCCGCCCGAACAGAGGGAGCCGCCCGCGGTGGACAGGCTGTTCGCGTGATGGAAGTCAATGCCGCCGCCGGCGTACGCGCTGCAGTTCAGGCTCCGGTTCTCGTAGGAACGCAGAATACGAGGACGAACCTCGGCCACGGCGTGGCGCTGAATGGCCTTGTTCTGCTGGCCGAACACCGACCGGGGAAGAAGCAGGGGCGAGAAGGTCTCCACGGTCTGCACCCCGACCCGGTAGACCGGCTGTTCGCTGCCGCAGGGATCCCCGCTCGAGGTGATGTAGGGCGGCAGGTCCCCGCCGCGGACCCCTCCGCTGCCGGCGGAGGGAGGCGGGAAGGAGATGAGCATTACCAGGTCCTGCATGTCGTAGGCGTCGGAGCTCGGATCGTCCGACCCGAGTTCGAAGAACACCAGCGCCTGGTCGCGGCCGATGTCGATTTCACCCTCGTCGTTGATGTAGTCCTGGATGAAGTCCTGGGCGTCGTCCTGACCCTTGAACCCTTCGGACTCGAACGGATGGTCGCCGTCACGGAGAACCCGAGTCTCCGGGGTGTGTCCGTCCGGTTGGTCGGTTCCGGTCTGGTAGAGGACGCTGGGGCCTCCGTAACTTTGATCGTCCCAGGAACGGGCGCGCAGGACCATCGTGTCCTCCTCAGCCACGTTCAGCTCGAAATCGGGTTTGTGGCCGTCGGTGTTGAGGTCCCCGTCGGAGGGATCGTCGTAATCCCCCCAGGGCTCGTGGGTTTCGTTCGGGCCGTCATGGTTCTTAATTTCGATCTGGAGCGTGACGGGTACCCTGGCCCCGTCCCCGCCCCAGCGCAGCGCCGAACCGAGGGGTTTCGAGGTCGTCGGGGAATTCTGGTTGGGAGAGAGACCGTCCGGGTTCGTGGAGAAGGTCTGACAGAGCTGCTGGTCGTC
>CAZEBV010000088.1:7397-9730 GCA_964510695.1 uncultured bacterium | reverse complement strand
CGCCTGCGGCTCCTTCACGGGGGTGACGTTCGGGGCGGGGAAGCACGGTCCCGGACCAGCACCGAGCGGTCGAAGCCGCTGCCGGCCGTGGAAGGCCTTGACCTCATCGAGGGTGAGGGCGGCTCGGAGGACCCCGGCGGAACGGTGGCCTCGGACGTCTTCCGTGAGGGATCCGTGGAGAAGATCGAACGGTCCGACCTGAACTACGAACTCGTCGGCACGGTGGACGGAGCCCGTCGTTACCGGTACGCCGTGGTCCGCAACCTGGAAACCCGCCGGGTTCGCCAGCTCCGGCCGGATGAGACCTGGGGCGACCTGGAGGTCGTGAGGGTTCGATCCGGGGGCATCACGATTCGTAACCGCCGAACCGGCCGCCGCGAACACCTGCCCCTCCGTCGAAGCGCCGAGAGCGCCGTCGACGGCTCGGGGAAGGAGGGGCCCCGGAAGGTGAGTCGGTATCAGATCAACCAGGCCATCCACAGCAACATGAACAACCTGCTGGCCGCGGTGAAAGTCCAGCCGGTCCTGGGCGCCGGCGGCATCCGTGGTTTCCGAATCGAGGAGATGCAGGGGCGTCCCGGACGGCTTCTCAACCGGCTTGGATTCGAGGAGGATGACGTCGTAAAGCGGGTGAACGGCCAGAAAATCGACAGCATGGATCAGGCTCTGAAGCTCTGGTCACAGTTGAGCAACCGGAAGGATTTTCGCGTGCGAATCGAGCGCAACGGGGAGACGAGGACCCTTGAATACTCGATGGTTCGCTAGTGTCGTTCTGTCGCTGCTGATCGTGGCCGCGGTTTACCCCGGGGCCCTCGCCCAGGAATCCGTCGGACTGGAAGAATTGTACGAACGGGGGAGACGTCACTACCACGAGGAGGAGTATTCCCGGGCCCGGGATCTTTTCAAGGCGGTGCTCGAGCGCAGCAGCGAGAGCAGTGACCTGCACCGGCGGTCCAACTATTTCCTCGGGCGAATTCTCAAGGACAAGCGCAGCAAGCCCATTCAGGCCCTGAAACGTTTTTACCGCGTTTACCACGGTCATCCCCCGGATAACCTGACGGACGACGCCCTCTATTTCATCGCCGAGATCCTGATTAAACAGATCGAGCAGCCGGAGATGGCGCTCCCCTACCTCAAGGTCGTCGAGCAGCATTTTCCGGACGGGGATTACCATCAGCCCGCCGTGGAGGCCCTGAATCGAATCCAGGACGAGCGGGACGTGCGGGCCGAATCCTACACCCTCGATGAGCTCCCCCGGCCGAAGATCAAACTGAACTTCGAAAAGGTCGACGTGAAGGATTTCGTGTCGACGTACGCTGAGCTGAGCGGCAAGAACTTCATGTATTCGCCGGACGTTCAGGGGTCGGTGACGATCCTGAGCCGCCAGGGGATCCCCATCCACGACCTCTTCGACGTGTTCCTCAGCGTGCTGAAGACCCGGGGCTACACCGCCACCCGGGAGGGACACGTCTACCGGGTTCAGCGGACGCGGGACGCCGTGGAGGACGGCGTGAGCATGCGGGCGGAGCAGACGGGTCTTCGTTCCCGGCTGTACGGGATGGAGGACCTTCCCCGTGAGGACCTCCAGCGCATCCTCGAGTCGATCCTGCCCTCAGAGCACCAGGTCGTCTTCCTCGAGGACATGAACCGGGTGATGGTCAGCTCGTCTCCCAAACACCTCGAGGAGGTTGACCGGATGCTGACCGGGCTGAAAGCGATGGGGCTTCCGGCGGACCGCCGCCGGCTCGTGCAGTACGCTCCCCGCTACGCCTCGGCCCGGCGCCTTCAGCAGAAGCTCGAGAACTTCCTCCCCGATTTCATGAACCGGGACGACTTTCAGGTCGTGGCGGACCGGCGCTCCGAGCGACTGTACGTGGCCGTGCCGGAGGGGCGGGCCGACTTCGTCCGGCGCCTGGCCAACCGGTTCGACGAGGACCTGATGGATCGTCTTAAGGTCAAAGTCTTCCGGCTGAAACATACCGACCAGCAGCAGGTGGCCAAGAAACTGCGGGAGATCCTCGGCGTGCTGCCCCAGGAATACACGTCGAACCACGTCAAGATCGTGCCCGACGAGCGCCAGAAGGCGGTGGTGGTCTCGGCGGATTCCCCGAAGGCCTTCGAGATCGTCAGCCGGGTGATCGAGGACCTGGACAGAAAGCGTCTGGAGGCCCCTCAGAACGTTCGGGTCTTCCGGCTTGAGCACGCCGACGAGGAGACGGTCGCCTCGACCCTTCAGGAGCTGGTGGGGGTGCTTCCCGGGCAGTTTCCCGCCGGCGAGATCAAGATCGTGCCCGACGAGCGTCAGAATGCGGTGGTGGTCTCCGCGGAGTCCA
>CAZEBV010000088.1:0-7387 GCA_964510695.1 uncultured bacterium | reverse complement strand
GAGGCCGTCGAGCGGGTGGTTGACCAGCTCGATCGAGAGAGCACCCGGACCCCCAAGAAACATCACGTTTACAAGGTCCGAAACTCCTCGGCGGGCCCGCTGGCGGAAAAGCTCAACTTCCTCTTCGAGGATCAACAGGACGCGGAGATCCGCGTGACGTCCGACGAGCAGACCAACAGCCTGATCGTCTCGGCCCCCGAGAACGAGTACGCCGAGATCCAGCGGATCATCGAGAAACTCGATGCCCCGAAGGAGCAGGTGATGATCGACGCCTTTATCGTGGAGGCCTCCACCGAGCGCGTTCGGGAACTCGGGATCGAATGGGGCAGCCGGGGGTCGATCGACGGGCGGGACCTTCGCCTGGGAACCCAGTTCGGTCAGGGGGCGGGGCTCCCCCTCACCGCGGCCCCCGCGCTCCAGGGGCTCAACGCCGGCCTGCTTAATCGAGCCGGCAACCGTCTTCTGAGTACCCTTCACGCCTTGGATCGACACGATGATTTCGAGATCCTCTCGACGGCCCACCTCGTGTCCAACGAAAACGAGGAGGCCTCCCTGTCGGTCGGTGAGATCATCCCGATCCTGACGGACAGCCAGACCACCCCGGAAGGGGCCGTCAACCAGAGTTTCGACTTCGAGAACGTCGGCATCGACCTCGAAATGGTGCCCAACCTGAGCGCCGAGGACGCCGTGACGCTCGACATCAGCCAGAAGATTCAGGAGATTGAGCAGACGACGACGGGCGGCGTCGTGGGCACGCCCACCCGGCGGAACCGCGACATTCAAACCACGGTGGCGGTGCCGGACGGGCTGACCCTGGTCCTGGGGGGGGTTATTCGTACCACCACCAGCAACAGCGAGCAGAGGGTTCCCGTGCTTGGTGAGGTTCCCCTGCTCCAGTACCTTTTCCAGGCTCAGTCCCGAACCCGTCAGCGCACCAACCTGCTGGTGTTCCTCCGCCCCAAGGTTCTCCAGGACCGCAGCGCGCTTCGGGACGCCACCGAGCGGCTCAAACAGGAGCAGAACCTCGAGGACGAGGCCGACACGGCCATCAACCGCCCCGCCGAGACCTCCGGGACGTAGTCCCCGTGCCGGAGGAGACCACTCGCCCTTCGACCTCCCCGGAGGAGGGGGAACTCCGGGCCGCCCTCGAAACCGTCCTCGAGGAGGTCCCCTTCCGGTTCTTCACGAATAACGGCTGTTTGCCCCTGGAGATCGACGACGAGGGCAGGCTGATCCTGGGCGTGCCCGAGGACGTGGACCACCAGGTTCTGGACAACCTCTCCCTTCAGCTGGATCGGCCGGTCGATCCCTCCCCCATGCCGGAGGAGGACATCCGGGAGGCCCTCGATCGAGTCGAGAGCGAGGTGATCGCAAGCCGGGAGAGCGGGCTGGACGGTCTGTCCGAGGAGACGATGGATTCCTTCCGCCGTCAGGTGAGCGACTCCCGCCAGCGCCTCGATTCCTCCGAGGAAGAACCCATCACCAGTCGGGTGAACAGCATCATTGCGGACGCCGTGCTGCGCCAGGCCTCCGACGTTCACTTCGAACCCCGGGAATCGTCGATTCGCGTGCGTCTTCGCCAGAACGGCCTGCTGACCGACTACGACACGCTTCCCCGGGACATCCTGCCCGGCATTATTTCCCGGATCAAAGTGATGGCCGGGCTGGACATCGCCGAGCAGCTTCGGCCCCAGGACGGTCGGATGAACCTGGACATCGGCAACCGGGAAATTGACGTTCGTGTCTCCGTGGTTCCCACGGTCCACGGGGAGCGGGCCGTGCTTCGGCTGCTGGACCGGGAGGCCCTGAAAAGTGACCTTCCGGACCTCGGTCTTAAAGGGCGTCAGCTGGAGCAGGTTCAATCGCTCCTGGGACGTTCGGACGGGATCGTGCTCGTGACCGGACCCACCGGTTCCGGCAAGACCACAACGCTGTACTGCTGCCTCCAGAAGCTGCATCAGGAGGAGCTGAACACCATTACGCTCGAGGATCCGGTGGAGTACCAGCTGCCCGGGATCAACCAGATCGAGGTGGCCCCCGAACGGGACCTCACCTTCGCCAGCGGGCTTCGCAGCGTGCTGCGTCAGGACCCGGACGTCATCCTGGTCGGGGAGATCCGGGACAGCGAGAGTGCCCAGCTGGCCACCCATGCTTCCCTGACCGGTCATCTCGTTTTCTCGACCCTCCATACCCGCCGTGCCGCCGGTGCGTTCAGTCGGCTCGTCAACCTCGGACTGGATCCCCATATGCTCGGGGCCGGTCTCAGTGCCGTCATCGGTCAGCGACTGGTTCGAACGCTGTGTCCGTCCTGTCGGGAACCGGCCGGCGGCGACGGGTACCGTGCCGACGGATGCGAGTCGTGCCACGGGACCGGTTTCTCGGGCCGGACGGCCCTTTTCGAGATTGTCACGATGGACGATGAGATCCGTCACCTCCTGGAGGATGAAGGGGGCGAGCAGGCCATCCGGGATTACCTGGAGGACCGGGACGATTTCACCTCCCTCGAAACCGCGGGCCGGCGGGCGGTGGAAGAGGGCATCACGACCGTCTCCGAAATCCACCGCGTCCTGAACCTCTAACCGCACGGGCACTCGTGATCAGCTACCGGTTTGAAGCCCTCGACAGCGAGGGTGAGAGACACCGGGGGCTTCGGGTCGCCCGGGACGAGGACGCCCTGTCCCGTCACCTCCAGGAACGGGGTCTGACACCGCTATCAATCGAGAAACGGCAGTCGTTTCGACGGCGACCCCTTCGCCACCGTAAACAGCTCGCCCGGTTCTTCCGCAACCTCGAACTGTTCCTGGACAGCGGCATGGAGCTGGTGCCCGCCCTGGGGCAGGTGGCGGATCGGGTGGACGACGAACAGGTGCGGGCCTGCGTCGAGACGGTCGTCCAGGACCTGGAATCGGGCCGGTCGCTCGGGGATTCCATGGCAAGCTGCGAACCGTTCTTTCCGGTGGCCGCTCACCGTCTCTGCGCGGTCGGGGAGAGCACCGGGGAACTGGCCTCGGCCTGCGAACAGCTCGCCTCCTTCTATCGGACGCAGCACGACTTCGGCCAGCAGGTCTATAACCTGCTTCTGTACCCGATGATCGTGCTGACGGTCGGCGTGCTCGTGGTGGCGTTTTTGTTCACCTACGTGCTGCCCCGGCTGGCGACCCTCTTCGAACAGCAGGACGCCCAGCTTCCCTGGATGACCCGAATTCTTCTGAGCGGAACGTGGTTTTTCGAAGGGTGGGGCCTTCTGGTGATTCCCGCCGTGCTGGCCCTGGTCGGCCTGTTGGGCTGGCGGGCTTACCGTACCCCCTCGGGACGCCGGCTGGTCTCACGCGCGCTGCTCTGGAGCTCCCTGTACCGACGGGTTCAGGGTCAGCTTTTCTGCCTGGCGATGGCCATGGCGACCACCGTGGGACTCAACATCTCCCGGGCCCTACAGCTGGGGCGGGACGTGCTGACCAACCCCGTCCTCCAGGAGCAGATGGAGGGCGTGATTCAATCGGTGAAGTCCGGCCAGACCCTGACCGACAGCATGCGCGCCGAGGGGTTCGACATGCTTCCGCTGGACAGTCTGGCCGCCGGGGAGCAAAGCGGAAACCTCGACCGCGTGTTTCGGTTCCAGGCCGAGCTTCTCGCCGAGGAAGCCGAGGAGGATCTCTCCCGCATGATGACCGTTTTCGAACCCGCCCTGGTGCTGGTTCTGACCACTTTCGTGGGTTTCGTGCTGGCGGCGGTGATGCTTCCCATCATCGACATGTCCACGGCGTTTTAGCACCGGTGATGACAGGGGCTGTCGAGCTGAGGTACCCTCTTAGATGAACGGCCTCATTCGACCGGGAACGGGATCCATCATGAGGTTTTCCGACGGCCGATCCGGGTTTACCCTGATCGAGATGCTGGCCGTGGTGATGATCATCGGGCTTCTTGCCGCGGTGATCGCCCCCCGGTTCATGGGACGAACCGAGCAGGCCAAGCAGACCCAGGCCGCGGTCCAGATCAAGCAGCTTAAAGCCGCCCTGGATCAGTTTCACATGGACAACGGCTTCTATCCGTCGACGCGCCAGGGGCTCGAGGCCCTGGTGAAGGAGCCGGAGGTGGGACGGGAGCCGCGGCGCTACCCGGAGGGAGGATACCTCCAGCAGGAGTCCGTGCCGGTGGATCCCTGGGGAAACCCCTACGTGTACATTCAGCCCGGCGAGCACGGCCCCTACGACCTGTACTCCCGGGGAGCCGACGGCGAGCGCGGCGGGGACGGGTACGACGCCGATATCCAGTCCTGGGACCTCAATCAATTTCTGAACCAGCGCTGAAGGGGCGAGAGGCTGGTTTCACGCTCCTGGAATTGCTCGCTGTCCTTTTGCTTCTCGGGCTGATCACCACCCTTATCGTGGTCCGGTTCGATTTCACGGGGATCCAATCCCGACAGGACGTGAATCGGCTGACGACCTTTCTGCGCGCCCGGCAGGCCGCGGTCCTCCGGACCGGGGTGAAACGCACCGTACGCCTTCGGTCGAGCCCGCTGAGGTTCTCGGTCTCGATCCCGGGTTCGGAGGGCTCCCGTTCACTCTCCCTGGCAGGCTGGTCGCTGGTTCGACCCGACGATCCGGCTCCGGTCCACCTGACTCCGTCGGGCGCCCGGGGGTTCGCCCCCGTCACCCTGCGGCACGAGGACGGACACCGGGTGACCCTGAAGCCTCATCGTATGCTCGTGTACCGTCCTGAGAGGACACGGGATGACTGAACGCGGTTACGTTCTGCTCGAGAGCCTCGTGGCGCTGGCCGTGTTCGCGGCGCTGGCCGTCACCACGGCCGACGTGGCCCGGCGGGCGTTCCGGGCCGGGGAACCGGGGGAGGTCCCTGACCTGGAGCGGGTGATGGATCGTTTCCGGCCGCCCGTTCGTGAAGGGACCGACGTTCGAAGGATCAACACCCGGATTCTGCCGAACGGCGATCGATGGCTCATCTATCGCTACGAAACGAGGGATGACGGTGGCTCGGTTCGTGTGCCGGTTCTCTCACGGGACGGAGGCGGGACCGTGCCCTTCGAAACCGGGTGAGGCCCGCGGGTTTACGCTGCTCGAACTGACCGCCGGACTGGCGGTGATCTCGCTTCTGGTGCTGGGGGTGCTCGGGGCCGTCACCCGCTTTACGGACATGCAGGAACGGCTCGGAATCACCACCCGGGAGCGTCACCGGCGGGCGATTCTGGCCCGGCTGCTCTGGCAGGACCTGAACCATCAACCGGTGGGTAAACCCTCCCCGGAAGGAACCAGCCGACGTTTCGAGCGGACCACCGTCAGCTACGAGTCGGACCGTCTGTTAAGACTGGACACACGGGTACGGTACGAGATCCGCCAGCGCGGCGGTGAACAGCGGCTCGTCCGCCGGTGGAAATGGGTGGATCTGCAGGAGGACTACCGGGCGCCCGAAACGCTGCTTCGGGCCGATCGACTGCGCTTCAGCTACCGGGGCCGGGACGGTCGGTGGGTCTCGGACACCCGTGATCTAAAGCAGCTGACGGCCCTCCGGCTGGCATGGGGGGATCGTGCCCGACAGCGCGTGGTCGTGCCGGTCATGAACGACGCCGCCCGGCGCGAGGAGGGGGATACCCCGACCGTCTGAGGCCCGTTCGTGGGAAGGACCGGGTCCGGTTCAGGCGACTATTGGTCCCTTCGTTCCTCGAGGATTTCCTGGAGTTTCTGCATCGCCTCCCTGTCCTTCTTCCGTTTGTTCTTCCGCCGGGGGGGTCGATCCTCGCTTCGGGACCGGCGGCGGGGTCGTTCACGGGTGGTCCGGTTATCGTCGTCCTCCGAACGGGCCGGCCGGGTTTGCTCGCCGCCGCCGTTTCCCCCGGAACCGGTGTCGGTCCTCGCGAGGTAAAGGACCTCGAGTCGGTTCCTGCGGGTGTTCTGAATTTCAATTCGCTCCTCCTCGATGCGTCGAACGAGCAGGGACTCCCAGGCACGACCCGGCGGCAGGCTTCGGATGGCGCCGCTGTCGGTGTGTTCGATCACGGCCGACCGATACCCCGAGGGACCGATCACGGTGCCGATCAACCGGAAGGGAAGGTCCGTGACCGGGAACTGCGTTCCCTGGGAAGTCGTTTCACGCTCGGGCGCCGTGGAGGAGGGGCCGGCGGTTCCGGTGTCCGTCGGAGCGTGAACCAGCCGCAGGCCGTCGACGGACGGAAGGCGATCCTCGATGGGGGAACCCCGCTTCCCCGACGACGGCGATCCGTCGACGGATGGAATCCGGGACGACGACCGGGGCGGGGCGGGGAAAGCGAGGCGGAACAGGCCCACGCTCAGAACCGTCAGTACCAGCCCGTTCAACACCAGACTCCAAACACGGTCCACGAACCGTGCCCCCCGTTTGGACGGTCACGTTCACTTCGTTAAGGCTATCAAACGGGTTTTGTGGGACGTGTGCTTCAAATTAAACACTTCGTGGACGAAGGATATAATGGGCTCGCTTCGGGTGGACGGGAACTGTCCCCCGACGGGGCGAGCACACGGCGGGCGTTCACGAACCCACAGGGTTGATCGGTCACGGGTAGGTGGATGGTCACGATGGATTGGACACGCCTGTTTCTTCCTTTTCTGGTGCTGGGGTTCGTGTTTGTCGGCACCCCCGCGTTCGGGGACGTCATCGTGGACGGAAGCGACGGTCAGGCCAGCCTCGCTCCCCCGGACTGCAGCGGGGCCAGTGCGGCGCCGACCACCATCAGCGACGGTCTGGCGTCCACCACCACCGGCGAGACAGTCTGGGTTTGTCCGCACACCTACGGGGAAACCCTGGCCGTGGACACCCCGAACGTCACCATCCGTTCGGGTCCCCCCTCGGGGGATTCGACGAACGTGGTGGTACGGGCCCCGAACACGGCGGCGTCCTCCATCTCCCCGGCGATCTTAATCGAAGCGGACAACGTGAGGACGATCGGCATACGATCCCGTAACGGCTTTGCCGGCATCGCCTACTTTAATGCGAGCGGGGGATTGGTCCGCGATGTTCGCGCGGACTCGAACACAAACGGCGTGATCCTCCTGGATACTTTCGGAGTTGAGGTCACCGGGTCGCAACTGGTTGCTAACGACACGAACGGGGTGGACCTTCAGAATGCCGACTCGAACGCCGTGGCCGGCAACCTCGTTCGTTTCAACGGAATAAACGGGGTTGCCCTGCGGGATGGATCGGGCGGCAACGCTGTGCGCAACAACACCATTGATTCCAACTCGCTGGACGGGATCAGCTTCTTAACGACGGGCAGCGGGGCCTCGGGCAACCGGATTGAGAACAACCGGATCCGGGGGAACGCCTTCGACGGGGTTTTCGTCACGACCGGGGGTGACACGAACACCTTCGTGGACAACCGCGTGGTACGAAACGGCCT